>NZ_JBYVEB010000126.1:0-7433 GCF_058117085.1 Chryseobacterium sp. CG10_8
AGAATTAAAAGCCATTGCCTAAAATTAAGCTTTACTGAACTTAGAAATGATTTTCGATTAAAAAGAATTAAGGCAAAGCCTAAAGTTCCTGTAAGCATTGTCTGTAGGGGACCGAGTGAGGACTTCAATAATCTATCTGTTTTGTTTAAAATTTGACCGTCAAACCCATATGAGTAAGATACTGAACCATAATGTAATTTAGAATTTAAGCCACAGATTTCTCCGCCAATATAGTGTCCTAGTTCATGTGTAATAGCACCAATTGGAGTAAAAATGATAAACCCACAGACCAAGTACAAAAATAACCTCCAATCCACTTTCATTATATAAAATTATGAAATTTTATTGAATCTTTTGTCATATTCTCGAAAACCCTTTCGGTGATTCAAGCACTGAAAGGACTGGATACTTTGCCTAAGAATTAAACAAAAAACCTCTCGAATAATCGAGAGGTCTTGTTTATGCGTAATGTTACTATTCTTACAAAGAAGCAGAGTGTACCAAAAGGTCAGCCAATTTGTTAGAATATCCCATTTCGTTATCGTACCAAGATACTAATTTTACGAAAGTTGGAGATAACATGATTCCAGCATCTTTATCGAAAACTGAAGTTCTTTTTTCGCTTACGAAATCTTGAGAAACTACAGCTTCTTCAGTGTAACCTAAGATTCCTTTCAATTCTCCTTCAGATGCAGCTTTCATTGCAGCGCAAATTTCTTCGTAAGAAGCTGGCTTTTCTAATCTAACAGTTAAGTCAACTACAGAAACGTCTGCAGTTGGTACTCTGAAAGACATACCAGTTAATTTTCCGTTCAATGAAGGGATTACTTTCCCTACTGCTTTTGCAGCACCTGTAGAAGAAGGAATAATATTGTTAAGAGCAGAACGTCCACCTCTCCAATCTTTCATAGAAGGTCCGTCTACAGTTTTTTGTGTAGCAGTTGTTGCGTGTACAGTTGTCATAAGACCTTCAATGATTCCGAAGTTATCGTGAACTACTTTTGCTAAAGGAGCAAGACAGTTAGTTGTACAAGAAGCGTTAGAGAAAATCTTAACATCATCTGTAAGTGTGTTGTGGTTAACACCCATTACAAACATTGGAGTATCATCTTTAGATGGAGCAGAAAGAACAACTTTCTTAGCACCAGCTTCTAAGTGTTTTGAAGCGCTTTCTTTATCTAAGAAAAGACCTGTAGATTCTACGATATATTCTGCACCAACTTCATTCCATTTTAGGTTTGCAGGATCTCTTTCTGCAGTTACTCTAATTCTGTTACCATTGACGATAAGGTCGTTTCCTTCTACAGAAACAGTTCCTTTGAATTCTCCGTGAACAGAATCATATTTAAGCATGTAAGCCATGTACTCTGCATTGATAAGGTCGTTGATTCCAACTACCTGAATGTTTTCTCTTTCAGTCATTGCTCTGAAAACAAGACGTCCAATTCTTCCGAATCCGTTAATTCCTACTTTGATTGTTGACATAATAAGTTAATTTTAGAATTTATTAATTTTTTTAGATTGCTAAGATTTCTGAAATGGCTAGCAAATCTTTATCGATTTCGTTGTGTTTCTTGATGGCTTCCTCGATTGCTGTGTAGATTAATCTGTTAGCCTGCATCCCCACCATTACTTTGTTTTGCCCTTCCATTAATCCGATTACAGCACCGTAACCCAATCTACTTGCTAAAACTCTGTCCGCACAAGAAGGAGAACCCCCTCTTTGGATGTGTCCAAGGATGGTTACACGGATATCATAATTTGGATATTTTTCTTTAGTTTGTTTTGCAAGATCGTAGATGCTTCCTAGTTTTTCACCTTCTGCAACAACAATAATACTAGATGATTTTCCAGCTTTTTGAGCGTCGTCAAATCTAGCATAAAGGTCTTCCATACTATCTTTGCGTTCAGGAATAAGGATATCCAAAGCACCAGTTGCAAGACCACTATTCAAAGCGATAAAACCAGCATCTCTACCCATTACTTCAACAAAAAATACTCTGTTATGAGAAGTAGAAGTATCTCTGATTTTGTCGATAGCTTCCATCGCTGTATTCAATGCGGTATCGTAACCAATAGTATTATCAGTTCCGAATATATCATTATCAATAGTTCCAGGAACTCCGATTACTTTGATTCCAAACTCTTCGTTAAAGATTTTTGCTCCGGTAAACGTTCCGTCTCCACCAATACAAACCAAAGCATCAATTTGATTTTTCACACATTGGTCATATGCTTTTTGGCGACCTTCTTTGGTACGGAATTCTTCGGATCTTGCAGATTTTAGGATGGTACCTCCTTGATTGATAATGTTTTTAACAGATCGAGCTCCCATTCTTGTGAAATCTCCGTTGATTAATCCATTATAACCTTCTCTGATTCCTAAACATTCAATGTTGTGGTAATTTGCAGTTCTTACTACCGCTCTTAATGCTGCATTCATCCCTGGAGAATCTCCTCCCGATGTAAAGACCGCAATCTTTTTTATCGTGTTTTCTTTCATACATTAAAATTTTCACGTGCAAATTTACAAAATTTAAGAACACGAGAGACCTTTACATTATGCGAAAAATCATATCGATAAAAGACTTTTTTTCCTTATCATTTAGTATTAGAAACTTCTGAAATTGGTTGGGTTGAAATTATACCTTGCAGTCGAGGTTTCGGGACTGTTGATATCCAAATTGTGCCAAGGTGAAATATTGGTGTTATTAGGGTTTTTTAGAACATGAATACTTTGAGCTGGGGTGAAGCCTTGTCCTAGAAGATATAACTTTTCTCTTCGTCCGTTTTTACAGACACCTGCAATAAAGACCACATGTCCAGGACTTCCCGGAGTGATGAGGATATCCCCAGTTTTTAAATCAGAATTTTTGGTGACCGGATTGGTTTCTTTGGTAAGAGAGATGGTTCCAGCGTAATTAAATATGACATCCAAATATTTTCTAAAGCTTTCGTAAGAATTGTCAAAACTTTCGGTCTTACGAAATGACACCGAATTTCCATTGACAAAAGCTCTTACTCCCTCTTGATAATCAATCCAAGAAAATAAGTCTCCGCTGGTGAAATGAAATTTAATTTCATCAAACTTTTTGCTTTTCCAAAGATATTCTGCTCTCATCCTAATCACCGCATCAGCGCATTGTTGAAGGTCTTTAACTCCAGTGTCGAGATCAAGAACAGCCTCATGAAGATTTTGAGTTTGGATTTGGGTTCCATCGTATTTCAGAATCGGGGAACCATATTTCTTAAGCGGAAAATGTTCAATAAAGTAACCAAAAGAATTTGATGGAGTTTCGATCCATTGATAACCTTCTGGAGCCGAAAAGCGTTCTTTGATGGTGTTTTTATCTTGATGGATGAAAGGTGAAGTTGAAGCTTCTGTTGAAGTTTTTGCAGAATCGAGGTCAAAAATTGACGTTTGTGTTTTGCTGCTTTTTTCACATGACAGTACGTTGATGGTCAAGAAAATTAATAGTGCTTTTTTCATAAGTTAAATTTAGAAAAAAGGTATGTAAATATGGTGTTGAATTGGTGAATTGCACATCTCAATTGGTGAATTCTGTATTATAATTGGTCGATCTCCCTTGATAAAAAATAAAAATTTCATATTTCCAACTTCCAACTCCAAACTTCCCTCTTCCAACTTCCAACTTCCAACATCTTTCCCTATCTTTGAATCTTGAAATTTTGAACTATGAATCATCAACCGATTGAAGGGTTTTCTAAACTTTCTAAACAACGAAAAATTGACTGGCTGATTTCCGAATATTTAAGTAACGATAGAAGTTACGAGCAGATTTTGCAACAGTACTGGAACAATGATCCTGATTTGCAGAAATTGCACGAAGAGTTTTCGGAGAACACGATTTCTAATTTTTATATGCCTTATGGTATAGCTCCTAATTTTTTGATTGATGGAAAATTATTAGCACTTCCAATGGCGGTTGAAGAGAGTTCGGTGGTGGCTGCTGCTTCCAAATCTGCTAAATTTTGGATTGATAAAGGCGGATTCAAAACAACGATTATCAACACCAAAAAATTAGGACACACGCATTTTATTCTAAATGTTGAATCTCACAAGTTGCAACACTTTTTCAATTTTGAACTGAAGAAAAAACTCTTTGAAGCAACAGAAGATATTACCGCAAACATGCGAAAACGTGGTGGCGGAATTCTCAATATCCGATTGATTGATAAAACTGCTGATATGCCGAATTATTATCAGTTGAAAGCGAGTTTTGATACGGTGGATTCGATGGGCGCAAATTTCATCAATTCATGTTTGGAACAATTTGGAAAAACATTGAAAGCTGAAGTTGAGAAATCCGAAGTTTTCACTCAAGAAGAGAAAGATTCTTTACAAGTGGTGATGAATATCCTTTCCAATTTTACTCCAGATTGTATCGTGAGAGCAGAAGTGTCTTGCAAAATCGAAGATTTGAAAGACGACAGCGGAATTTCTCCCGAAGAATTCGCATGGAAATTCAAACAAGCGGTAACCATTGCTGAAATTGAACCTTTCCGTGCAACAACACATAACAAAGGCGTGATGAATGGAGTAGATGCGGTGGTAATTGCAACAGGAAACGATTTCCGTGCAACAGAGGCTTGTGCACACGCGTATGCGGCGAAAGACGGTCGATACAAGTCATTAACACATTGTACCACAGATAACGGAATTTTTAGATTTTGGATTGATTTGCCAATTTCTGTAGGCGTTGTTGGTGGTTTAACCAATCTTCATCCTTTAGTTAAATTTTCTTTGGCACTGCTTGGAAAACCATCTGCACAAGAATTGATGAGTGTTTTGGCGGTTTCAGGATTGGCGCAAAATTTTGCAGCACTTCGTTCTTTGGTGACGACAGGTATCCAAAAAGGACACATGAAAATGCACTTATTTAATATCTTAAATCAATTTGGTGCAACTGAGGAAGAGAAACAACATTTTGTAACCTATTTCAAAGATAAAACCGTAAGCCATCACGAAGTGATTGCGGAACTAGAAAGAATTAGAAAAAATTAACAACTCGTCATTGCGAGGAATGAGGGACGAATGACGAAGCAATCTTTTGAAAATTATTTACAGATTGCTTCACTTCACTTCACTTCGTTTCGTTCGCAATGACGAAAAATAATAAAATGAAAAACCTTACACTTATAATAGGCGCTGTTTACGGAATGTTATCCATTATTTTGGGAGCATTCGGAGCGCATGGATTGAAAAGAATTTTACCTGCAGAAAAAATCGAAATTTTTGAAACTGGAGTCAAATATCAGATGTATGCGGCATTATTTTTATTGATTGTTGGCTATATTTTAAAGTTTGAAACTGGTATTGAAAAATGGATTTCGCTTTCTATGATTTTTGGTGTTTTTTTGTTTTCGTTCAGCATATACTTTTTGAGTTTCAATGGATATAACGGAATGAACTTTAAATTTCTTGGACCAATTACGCCACTTGGAGGACTAATGATGATTATTTCTTGGGCTTTGTTGATCTTCTACTTTGTGAAATCAAGAAGTTAGATATTTGATTTTAGAAGTGAGACTTTAAAAAGTCAAAAAATATCAACCAAAAATAGGATATAATGTTCTTTTTCATCGCTGGAATACAACCAAGTTAGAAGGGCAAGAAACCGTAAAGGTCAATAAAAATGGTTTCATGGTTAATGCTGAAGTTAAGGTTTTCAAAAAGTATATTACTATGTTTTTTATTCCACTCATTCCGATAGGGAAGAAGTTCAGTATCTATATTCCACATTCTGATGAGTATTATGAAAATAATTACTTCTCCAAAATGCCACCAGAATATCTTGAAATTTGCAAAAGAATTAGTGCGAAGTATTAATTAGAGAATTTGAGAATGAGGTATCTTGTTAACTGAAAATCTCAATAACCGATTAACTGAAAAATTCAATAATTTATTTCCTTCGTCAACTCCTAACTTTTTTGTAAATTTGTAAATCTTATAAAAAATTAAATCTAATTCAATATTATGAATCTTCACGAGTATCAATCAAAAGAAATTTTAGAAAAATACGGCGTTAGAATTCAGCGCGGATTCACTGCAAATAATGTGGATGAAGCGGTAGAAGCAGCCAATAAATTAAAAGAAATGACCGGAAGCGAAGGTTGGGTGGTAAAAGCTCAGGTACACGCAGGTGGTCGTGGTAAAGGCGGTGGCGTGAAGTTTTCTCCTAATTTTGATAAACTAAAAGAAAACGCAGAAAATATCATCGGAATGCAGTTGATTACTCCTCAGACTTCGGCTGAAGGGAAGAAAGTTAACTTCGTTTTGGTTGCTGAAGATGTATATTATCCAGGTGAATCAGAAACTAAAGAATTTTATGTTTCTGTACTTTTAGATAGGGCTTTGGGTAAAAATACTATTGTATATTCGACTGAAGGAGGGATGGATATTGAGCATGTTGCTGAAGTTACTCCACACCTTATTCATAAGGAAGTAATTGATCCGGCTTTAGGTCTTCAAGGATTTCAAGCAAGAAAAATTGCTTTTAATCTTGGGTTAGAAGGAGAGGCTTTCAAGGATTTCTTGAAATTCATCACTTCATTATATAATGCTTATGTGGGAATTGATGCGTCTCTTTTTGAAATCAACCCAGTTCTTAAAACTTCTGATAACAAAATTATAGCAGTTGATGCTAAAGTAACTTTGGATGGTAACGGATTGTTCCGTCACAAAGATTTGGCTACACTTCGTGATACAAGAGAAGAAGACCCAATGGATGTTGAAGCTGGTGAAGCTGGACTTAACTTCGTAAAATTGGACGGTAACGTTGCTTGTATGGTAAACGGAGCTGGTCTTGCAATGGCAACCATGGATATGATTAAATTATCAGGTGGTAACCCAGCTAACTTCCTTGACGTTGGTGGAACAGCTGATGCTGCAAGAGTAAAAACAGCTTTTGAAATCATTTTGAAAGATCCAAATGTAGAGGCTATCCTAATCAATATTTTTGGTGGAATCGTACGTTGTGATAGAGTAGCTCAAGGGGTTGTTGATGCTTACAAAGAATTCGGGACTTTCCCAGTGCCTTTGATCGTGAGATTACAAGGAACTAACGCTGTTGAAGCTAAGCAATTAATTGATAATTCTGGTCTTCCAGTACATTCAGTGATTACTTTAGAGGAAGCAGCTAACAAAGTAAAAGAGGTTTTAGGATAATCCAAAATACAACCAATATAAAGCGTAGCATTTGATTGTTGCGCTTTTTTTTGTTTTCACCTCTTGTCAATGCTTGTACTGATCGATTCGCAATTAAAACTTGAAGAAAAATTTTGAGTATTTTGGAAAGTTGTTACGGTGCAGAATATACAAGGAAGAGATTTTTTGTTATTATCATAACAAAATAATCAGAGGTGAATCGTTATTTTATGTAGAATTTCTTAAATTTATATGTTTTTAATTA
>NZ_JBYVEB010000127.1:0-7428 GCF_058117085.1 Chryseobacterium sp. CG10_8
GTTTTTTTATAAAAAACGCTTGATAATGGTTGTTTTAATGGTTTTTTGGAATATTTAAAAAAAGCTTTTTTGAAGTTTTTTTATTCTTAAATTTGCGTTATGAATCAGGAAATAGAAAAAACAAGAGATTTTTTGGAATTGATTAGTGATGAAATTCACTTTTTTGTTGCTGAAAATTTGCCAGATGGTTATGGCTTGATTCTAACCTTTCAGATTCTGTTGAAGTTTCTTTTATTAGCTGCTTTGGTTTTTTTGATGGATTTTACACTTAAAAGTACCATCAATATTGCACTTAAATTCTTTGTTAATAAAGATAGATACCCCATTTTTGTGTCCATCCGAGAATCAAAAATTTCTAACTCAATAGCACACTTGTTGGCGTTGCTATTTGGAAGCTATATTTTGAAGTCGGTTTTTCATCGCCATCCCGATAGTTTTGACATACTTGATATTATTATTAATTTTTTTGTAGTCATCGTTATTGCTGGGCTGGTGTTTAGGTTTTTGGATGCAGTTGAAGAATATTTTAAAATAAAAAATGATAATTATAAAATAGTTGCGCTTCGTGCGATTTCTCAATCGATTAAGATTTTTACTGTTTTCATTTTTTCTCTTGCAGCTATAGCGGTTATTTTTGGAATTAGTGCGAGCACAATTTTGGGAAGTTTAGGTGCTGTAACTGCAGTTTTGGTTTTGGTTTTCAGGGATACTATTTTAGGTTTTGTTACCGGTATTCACGTGGCTACATCGCAACATTTGAAAGAAGGAGATTGGGTAGGTATTCCTAAATATAATCTTGAGGGAACCGTTGAGAGCATTGATTTATTAACGACAAAAATCAGAGGTTTCGACAAAACGGTATCTTCAATTCCGACTTATGATTTGCTTTCGACGGAGATTAAGAATCTTCAGGTCATGTCAGAAACTAATACAAGAAGAATCAAAAGATCAATTATATTTAATATCAAGTCTTTTCAGTTTCTTGACCAGGAGATGTTTTCTCGCTTATCAAAAATTAATCTCATTTCCAGTTATCTCCAAGAAAAGAGTGCGGAAATTAATGAGTCCAAAAATGCAATAGAAAACCCTGATGAAATAATCAATGGACAACAATTGACCAATATTGGTGTTTTTAGAATTTATACGATGAATTATTTGAAGAATAATCCCAATATAGATCACGAAGGAATTTTAATTGTTAGGCAATTAGAGATTACTCCGCAAGGTTTACCATTGGAAATCTATTGCTTTACCAATAATTCGGTTTGGGAAGATTATGAGCAAATTCAAGCAGATATTTTCGACCATTTATTAGTTGCGGCTAAGGAATTTGATTTAGAAGTAATGCAAATTAATAAAGTATAAAGTCCTCAGCATTAAAAATTTAAAACTACAACCTGCTACCTAAAACCTATTACTTAAAATCATGACAAAACTTTCTGTTAATATCAATAAAATTGCGACCCTTAGGAATGCACGAGGAGGAGATGTACCAAGTGTAACTCAGGTGGCAATTGACGCTCAAAGATTCGGAGCGCAAGGGATAACTATTCATCCAAGACCAGATGAAAGGCATATTACGAGGAAGGATGTTTATGACCTAAAGCCTTTGGTAAATACTGAATATAATATCGAAGGGAATCCTCATCGTCCTTTTATTGATATGGTTTTAGATGTGAAGCCAGAACAAGTAACTTTGGTTCCCGATGCTGATGATGCGATAACATCTAATGCGGGTTGGGATTGCAAAACCCACATGGATTTTCTAAAGTCTGTTATTGCTGAATTTAAAAATGCGGGGATTAGAACTTCAATTTTTCTTGACCCTAATCCTGAAATGGTAAAATATGCTGCAGAAACTGGAACGGATAGAATTGAACTATACACTGAAGCGTACGCTAAAGGTTATCCATTGGATAAAGAAATGGCTATTAAACCATATTATGACACCGCAGTTGTGGCAAGCGAATTTGGTTTAGGGATCAATGCTGGTCACGATTTAAGTTTGGATAATTTAAAATATTTCGCAGAAAACATTCCAAATCTTTTGGAGGTTTCAATTGGTCATGCTTTGATATCTGAGGCTTTGTACCTTGGTTTGGAGAATACTGTCCAAGCCTATTTGAAGAGATTGGCAACCTGGTAAGAGATTTGGAGGCGGGTTTTAGCCCGCTTTTATAATACTCTGTAATATTGGCTTTAGCCGAAATTTATAATTAATTTTGAATTTTAAAATTTAAACTATGCAAATTCTTCATTCAAAAATCTATGGAGAGGGAAAATCAGGAATCCCTTTATTAGTTTTCCATGGACTTTTCGGAATGCTTGATAATTGGGGAAGTTTCGGCAAGGAAATGGGCGAATATTTTCCAGTTCATTTAATTGACTTGAGAAATCACGGCAAAAGCTTTCATTCTGGAGAAATGTCTCATGACGATTTAGCACATGATATTACCCATTATATGGAACATTTTAGCATCCAAAAGGCTAATCTTCTTGGGCATTCTTTAGGAGGAAAGGCAGTAATGCAATTTGCAGTAAAATACCCATTAAAAGTAGAGAAATTAATCGTTGTTGATATTTCGCCAAAAGCATATCCGCCACATCATCAAGGCATTATTAAAGCTTTGCAAAGTGTTGATTTTGGAGTCGTGAATTCCCGACAAGATGTAGAAGACATTCTATCTCAATATATCCCAGAAAAGTCAGTCATTCAGTTTTTGACTAAGAATTTATATTGGACTGATGAAAAAAAATTGGCTTGGTGTTTTAACTTACAAACTTTGGCAGACCGATATTCTCAGTTTGTTTCTAATGCGATTAAGTTTGGGGTTTTTACAGGAGAAACGCTCTTTATTGCAGGCGAAAAATCCAACTATATTTTACCACAAGACGAATTTTTAATTAAACAACAATTTCCAAATTTCAAACTAATTAAAATAAAAAATGCTGGACATTGGGTTCAAGCAGAAAACCCCAAAGACTTCAATGAAGCAGTAAAGGAGTTTTTGATTGAATGAAATTATACTCTTAATCTATTTTAACTAAAAATATTAACTTTTGGTTAACCTAAATTGCAGAATTCACTTTTTTTGTAACATTTAATTAATTATTCTTTAAAATTGTCTTAAGCCAATCCGCAATAGATCCTCATACTTTTGATAAATATTAAATTAAAAGAACATGAGGAAAATTTTATGTATTGTTTT
The DNA here is from genome assembly GCF_058117085.1 of Chryseobacterium sp. CG10_8. Lineage (NCBI taxonomy): Bacteria > Pseudomonadati > Bacteroidota > Flavobacteriia > Flavobacteriales > Weeksellaceae > Chryseobacterium > Chryseobacterium sp. CG10_8. The sequence continues at coordinate 3,210 of NZ_JBYVEB010000127.1, forward strand.
ACTTTCATTTGCAGTCTTTTTTTATTCACAGACAGGGACTTTGTCTGGTCACGTTAACGATGACTCTAATATTTCGCTTCCTGGTGCGAAAATCTATCTCAAACCCAGTAATGTTTATACCATTTCTGATGATGATGGTAATTATGTCTTCTTGAATATTAAAGCAGGAAGTTATACTCTTTCTATAGATTATTTGGGGTATGACACAACAGAAATGCCGATAACCATCCAAGAAAATAAAAATACGCAACAAAATATCGTTGTTGGAAAAAGGGAAACCAAAATCAAAGAAGTAGTCGTTACAGGTTTCGCATTGCAAAATCAAGCAAGAGCACTCAACACACAGAAAAATAACGCCAATATTACCAATGTCGTTTCGGCAGACCAAGTTGGGAAATTTCCAGATTCCAATATTGGAGATGCGTTGAAGCGTGTTCCGGGTATTACGATGCAAAACGAGCAAGGTGAAGCACGAAACATTATTGTGAGAGGTTTGGCGCCAGAACTTAATTCAGTAACGCTTAATGGAAGTAGGATTCCTTCGGCAGAAGGTGATAACAGAAACGTACAAATGGACCTCATTCCATCGGACATGATTCAGTTGATTGAAGTTAATAAAACCTTGACTTCCGATCAAGATGCAGATGCAATTGGAGGTTCGGTTAATTTGGTAACAAGAGCGGCTTCAAAAGAAAGATTGTCCTTAACGACCGCTTCCGGTTATATGGGAATTCGTGATAAAGCCATTTTTTCTGACAGTTTTTTATACAGTAATAGAGTTTTCAATAACAAATTTGGATTCGTTTTCAATGGTTCTTATAATCTTAACAACTACGGTTCTGACAATGTTGAAGCCGTTTGGTCCAAAGATAAATATGATAATGTCTATGTTAGCGAAATGGACATTAGAAAATATGATGTTAAACGAGAAAGAAAAAGTTTAGGAGTAGATTTGGATTACAAATTCAATGATAAAAACAGCATCCGTTTTTCTGGAATGTACAATTGGAGGGACGATAATGAGAATCGTTACAGACAAAGAATAAAAAAGATTGTTCCCAATTATGATACTACCGATGAAACTGTAATTACAAGTTTTACTGGTAGAATCAATCAGCAAACAAAAGGTGGAATTAATAATAACCTTAATGATAATGCTCGTTTGGAAAGACAAATTATGCAAAACTATAGTTTGAACGGAGATCATATTATCGGTTCCAAAATCAAAATGGATTGGGGTGCTTCTTATGCAAAAGCCGAAGAACAAAGACCTAACGAAAGATATTTGGCTTATGAAGTGAAGAATGTTAATTTCGATACCAATTTCGATACTCCGCAAGAACCTTTATTGCACCCAATTACTGCACCTGCAATTTCTAAATATAAGCTTAGTGATTTGACTGAACAAAATGGTCTTACCTTCGAAGAAGAAATGACAGGGAAATTAAATTTCAGAGTTCCGTTTTCTGTTATCAGTGACCAAAAAGGACGATTAAGATTTGGAGGAAAAGCAAGGTTCAAATTTAAGAAAAGAGATAATAATTTCTTTAGCTATTCTCCAGTTGGAGACGAAATGGCAACTTTGGATTTGGTGGACCAAATTTTCTGGAGCGGACAAGGTTACAACCCTAATTCTAAATATATTCCCGGAACTTTCGCAACCAAAGAATATTTAGGAAATCTTAATCTTGGCAATACTGCTTTGTATGAACAAGAAGATGTTCCATCTGAATATATTTTTCAAAATTATAGAGCAAATGAGAAAATCTATGCTGGATATTTGAGATGGGACCAAGATTTCACAGACAAGTTATCGATGATTGCAGGGGTAAGAGTAGAAGCAACCCATACAGATTATAGCGGAAATATTGCAGAGAACGAAGAGGATTTGATCGGGACTCAAGAGATTTCGAATAATTATACCAACTTTTTACCAAGTTTGGCGTTCAAATATAATTTTAACAAAGATGCCGTATTTAGATTGGCATATTCTACAGCGTTAGCAAGACCAAATTATTATATACTATCTCCTTACTTGAGTATTTTACCTGATGACAACTCCATTGATGCAGGTAATGCTAACCTTAAGCCAACTTATTCTAATAATTTCGATATGATGTTCGAATATTATTTCAAGAACGTTGGATTGATTTCTGCTGGAGCATACTACAAAAAGATTAAAGATTTTATTTATAAATATGTAGATAATGATTATACCTTTGCTGAGTTTGGTGCAGATTATCCAACATTAACCAATCCAGTTCCGCAAGATGGAAGCGAAATTTACAAATACTCTCAATTCCGAAACGGAGAGCAAGTTGATTTGTATGGGTTCGAAGTCTCCTTACAAAGGCAATTAGACTTTTTGCCAGGATTTTTGAGAAATTTTGGAATCTATGCTAACTACACCTATACACATTCTGAAGCTAAAGGAATTACAGCAGGTGGAAATACAAGAGAAGGATTGATGCTTCCAGGAACTGCACCTCACATGTTCAATGCTTCGCTTTCTTGGGAAAACAAAAGATTTCAAGCAAGAATTTCTATGAATTATGCTGCCGCTTATTTGGACGAATTGGGAGGAGAGGCTTTCGATGACCGTTATTATGACAAACAAACTTTTGTAGATGCCAATGCTTCTTATGCGATCAAAAAATGGATGAGGATTTTTGTGGAAGCTAATAATCTTACCAATCAACCTTTGCGCTATTATCAAGGAGTTTCGGAAAGAACAATGCAGATGGAGTATTATGAGCCGAAATTCACGATGGGACTTAAATTTGATTTTTAAATTGATAATAAATCAGTTTGTCACTCTGTATAAAGCAAAGCGGAATGAAGAATCTAAATCTAAAGAAAGGGAGTGCGTTAATGATTTAGAGACGCTTCCTTCTTCAGTATGACAGCCCCATTTAATAACACACAAAGACTTTAAAATAAATTAAATGCTAAAAAACACCATAAAGATTACGATTCTCGCTTTAGTTCTTATTCAATGCAAGAAAGAAGAAGCACTAAAGCCAGATGTTGTAACGCAACAAGTAGAGTTTGATACCGATGATCCAGCAATTTGGGTCAATCCAAAAGAGGTCTCCAAAAGTCTAATTATCGGTACCGACAAAGAAACCAATGGAGGACTCTATGTCTTTGATTTGGACGGAAAAATTGTTAACAAAGTAACAGGATTGCAACGTCCAAATAATGTGGATTTAGAGTATGGTTTTGTTCATAATGATGTCCCTACAGACATTGTAGCAACAACAGAAAGGGAAACTAATTTGGTTAAAATTTACTCAGTTCCTGATATGAGATTAATCGGAGAGTTTCCAGTTTTCGAAGGAGAAGAAGAACGAGCGCCGATGGGAATTTCGATGTACAAAAATCCAGAAACAAATGAAATTTTTGTAATTGTTGGAAGAAAATCTGGACCAAGCGAAGGCTATCTTTGGCAATACAAATTAACCGATATTGCTGGAAAAGTCACGGGCGAATTGGTGAGAAAATTTGGAAAATACAGTGGTAAAAAAGAAATTGAATCCATTGCAGTCGATGATGACTTAGGTTTCGTTTATTACTCGGATGAGATGTTTGGTGTTCATAAATATTACGCAAATCCGGAGAAAGGGAATGATGAAATATTAGTTTTTGGGACTAAAGATTTTCAGCGCGATATTGAAGGGATTTCTATATATCCAAGTTCTGCAACCGAAGGCTATATTTTGGTTTCTGACCAGCAATCCAATCATTTTAATGTTTACAAAAGAGAGAATCCAGAAGTTGGGGTAATTGCAAAAATTCCTTTTTCAACGGATGAAAGCGATGGTTCTGATGTAACGGCTGTTAATCTTGGAGCCAAATTTCCGAACGGTTTTTTTGTAGCGATGAGTAACGGAAAAGTTTTCCAAATCTACGATTGGCGAAAAATTCAAGAAAAAATTGACCAAGCAATAAAAAAATAGTTTTCTTCATATCAGTCAAATTTATTTTTGGAAAGCTCACTTCTTCGGAAGTGAGCTTTTTTTATGATGAGAAATTTGTTGCATTCATTTAGTTTTTAGTGTAAAAGATTTATACATTTTTTTATTATCCAATTTTTATAATAATAGTCATAATCTTGGAGAATTTAGTTAAGTGAAACACCTTTGCGAATCTGAAAACAGTGAATTGATAAAAATCTCTTTGCGGTCATTTGTTAAGATTTTCAGGATTAATTTTTTTT
>NZ_JBYVEB010000128.1:0-7245 GCF_058117085.1 Chryseobacterium sp. CG10_8
ATCTTTTATTAGTATTATCTTTACAGGAAGGAGAAAGCAGAGTATTTTTATAAAAATTTAAATTTAGTCAAATGAAAAGAATCGCGGGTTTCATGTTAGTGTTTTGTACTGTATTTTTATATGCGCAAAAAATTTCAGACTATTCTTATGTTTCGATTCCAGATAGCTTCAAAGATTTCGAAGGTAAGCCTTATGGATTAAAAAAGAAATTGACCGAAAAATTACAGTCTAAAGGATATACCGTTTTGTCAGAACAAAAGGAAACTTGGCCAGCGACCGCATATCAGAATCCGTGTCAGGTTGCAGTTGCAGATGTTTTGAATTCAAGTAGTCTTTTCAAAAATAAAGTATCTGTTGTTTTTAAAAATTGTAATGGAAATTTAATTGAAAAATTTGATGGTGCTTCAACCATTAAAGAATTTGAAACAGGTTACCCTGATGCAATGAATACTGCTTTGAAAACATTAGCGGTAGCTTCTAAAGATAGTCAGATCTCAAAAGCAGTTATAGAGCCAGTAGCTGTGCCGATGACTTCTAATTCTGATTACAGTAAAGAGACGCCAAAAACTGGGGGGACTTCTGTCGTTAATCAAGAATTGAAGCTGACAAGTAACAGAACGTACAATAAAATTATTATCACAGAACAGCAGTTTATCATCGCTGATGCTGAAGATAATACTGCCGCTGCAACTTTTACTGAGTCAAGTAAAAAGGGAATTTATCATGTAAAATTTACCGATGGTAAACGTGCAATGGGATACTTTGAGAACGGAAATGCTGTTACAGAGGAGCTTCAAGATAATGGTACGGTTTTCAAAGTGGTTTTTTCTTTGAAGAAATAAGACTGTTAGGAATTAAAATATTCCCAAACCAATTTTCCCTTGCTTTTACCAAGGATTTCTTCTAAGGTTTCGAGAGAAGATTCTTTCACTCTTTTGACGGATTTCAGTTTTTGGAGAAGTTGCTCAATCGTTTTTTCGCCAATACCGGGAATCTCTTCCAATTCGGATTTGATGGTGGAGTTTTTTCTTCTTGTTCGATGGTGTTTGACTCCAAAGCGGTGAGACTCGTCTCTAACTCTTTGCAACACCTTCAATGTTTCTGACTTTTTATCCAAATATAAAGGAATAGAATCCTCTGGGAAGTAGATTTCTTCCAAACGTTTTGCAATACCAATAATGGTGATTTTGCCATACAGTCCTAAAAGTTTTAGACTTTTTACTGCGGAAGAAAGTTGCCCTTTTCCTCCATCAATCAAGATGAGCTGAGGAAGCGGCTCGTTTTCATCCAAGAGTCTTTTATAACGACGATAGATGACTTCTTCCATGGTTGCAAAGTCATTAGGTCCTTCGACGGTTTTGGGATGGAATATGCGGTAGTCTTGTTTACTTGGTTTCCCATCTTTGAAAACGACACATGCCGAAACAGGATTGGTTCCTTGAATGTTAGAATTGTCAAATCCCTCAATATGTCGAGGTTCTACAGGCATCCTCAACAGTTTTTGCATTTCTGCCATGATTCTGTTGGTATGTCTGTCGGGATCAACAATCTGAATTTGTTTTAGTTTTTCCACACGATATTCTTTCGCATTCTTTTCAGAAAGTTCGACAATACGTTTTTTGTCTCCCATTTTTGGGACAAAGAGTTTGACATTCGGGATTTCTACCGATAAATGAAATGGCACCAAAATCTCCTTGGAATCAGATGAAAATTTTCTTCGGATTTCGATGATGGCTTCTTCCAATATTTCTTCATCCGTTTCTTCAAGTACTTTTTTGACTTCGGTAGTGTAACTCTGGATGATATTTCCGTTTCTGATTTTAAAATAATTGACATAAGCAGCGGTTTCGTCACTTATCATTCCGAAAACATCTACATCGTCAATATTAGGATTAACCACCGTATGTTTGGCTTGATAATCTTCCAACATTTCGAGCTTTTCCTTCGTAATTTGCGCACTTTCGAATTCTAAATTTTCAGCAAATCTGGTCATTTCCTCAATAAGAAAATTTTTGGCTTGTCGGAAGTCACCTTTAATCATACAACGAATGGCATCAATTTTTTTATCGTAATTTTCTTTAGATTCCAAATCTTGGCAAGGACCGTTACAGTTCTTGATGTGATACTCTAGGCAGACTTTGTATTTGCCTTCATCGATTTTTTCGGGCGAAAGATTAAGATTGCAAGTCCTTATTCGATATAAGTTTTTGATGGTATCCAATAACACTCGAGCTGGGCGAACTTTGGCGTAAGGGCCATAATATTCGGAACCATCTTTAATCTTGTTTCGAGTCATAAAGATGCGCGGAAAGTCTTCGTTTTTGATACAAATCCAAGGATAAGTCTTATCATCCTTCATCATGACATTGTAAAACGGCTGATGTTCTTTGATAAGATTATTCTCCAACAGCAAAGCATCGTATTCGCTTGGTACAATCGTCGTCTCCAAACGATGAATCTTCTTCACCATTATTTTCGTACGATAGCCAGAGAGATTTTTGTTAAAATAGGAGAGTACTCTTTTCTTAAGATTCTTGGCTTTACCGACGTAGAGTAACTGATTGTTCTTGTCGTAATAGCGATAGACTCCTGGATCAGAAGGAAGCGTTTTGAGTTGAAGTTCGAGTTTTGGATTCACTATACAAAAATAAGGAAATGCTTTGTTTTGTATTGAAAAATATTTTTAGAACATCCAAATTAATGAAAAAAGGGTTCTTTAGCTGTTTATAATCAAGTGTTTACACTGGAGTTATCTCAGGTGATATAGACTAAATTTGTTTTTCAAAAAATATATAACCGAAAGCCGAAAAGGTAATAGAGTAGGCAATTTTAAAAACTGATATATAATGAAAACAATTATTAAAGGAAATCTTGCAGGACGCATTTGTAGAGAATGTGTGGAGAATGTAAGTCAGGCAAAAATCCGTCTGTATTTACCAGAAAGCAATGATCGAATGGAGGAGGTGTTGATAGCTTCTTCAAAGAACTCTTTCAGACTTCTCTCTCCTAAAGAAGTAGAAAGGAAAGCGGATCGATTGGTTGGAGAAGCAATCACAGATGATCTTGGAAATTATGAAGTTGTAATAGATAATAAGTATCTTAATACAGCTTTAGAGTTTGATTTTGAATGCGGAACAGTACCTAAGAAATTTCCACCCAAGAAATTTCCGGTAAGACAGTTTCATGTAACCACATTTTATCCTATGCGTAGTAATACGCCTACAAAAGATGAAACTGACATTAATGTATTTGTATTTAATCATGAAATACCTTACAAATGGTGGTGTGAAATCAAAGGACGCTATTTTGACGTTTGGACTATTTGTGGAAGATTAACTAATTGCGAAACAGGAGCTCCTTTGGCTAGAGTAAAAGTGATTGCGATGGATGCAGATTATCTTACAGATGATATGTTAGGTTCTGGAGTAACCGATAGTAATGGACGATTTACCATTTATTATTCTTCTGCCGATTTCAAGAAAACATTTCTTTCACCGATTATTAACATAGAAACAGACGTTGTACCGCCGTTTGCAAGTGGACCAGATGTTTATTTTCAGATAGAATACAATGGGCAAAGATTTCAATTGGAAACCGCAGAAAATAGAAGGAATAATGTCGGATATTGTCTATGTGTGAAATTATGTGCCAAGGAATTAATTCCTTCAGAGCCAGTGATTCCACCATCTTTTACACATTTTGGATTAGGACAGCATCATCATATCCAAACGGGAATTAGTGATGGAAAAGCAAACGGGTATGCCTTTTTCTCATCCGTTAATTTGGTGGGTTCAATCAGTAGAAAAATTGAAGGAGCAAGAATGGAATATATGTTTGAGTATCAAGAGGTTGTTAATCATTCAGATTCGTTAGATCCTTTAGGTTGGCGACCTGTAGAACCCGACATGATTGATAAAACCTCTATCGGTTATCTATGGACATTAACAGACGATATTGCCAATCCTGTACATTACGAACCTTACTATATTAATGGTGTAGGAACAGAAAAGACCATTACTTTTAATGGAAATTGGATTCAAGTTCCTGATGAAGAAAATTTTGCACCTCATATTGATGCAGAAATCTTGAAGCTAAACACGGAAAAGCTCACAGGACTTACTACAATAGATATGGCAATGCCAACGTCAGGAATTGGTTTGGCAACAGTTGCCGCAAGTCGGCCTCATGTAAAAAATAGATTTCTTGCAGTCCGAATGAAACAGCGCCAGATTAGTATTGAACAAACAGAATATGTCGCAGGAACTTCTAAACCTATTGCCATCTATAATGTGGTGTATAATCAAGTGAATAAAAACGGAAGTTGGGCACCCAAAAAAGAGAATCAACGAAGAATTGCAGTTTCAGTAGATATTGACGAAATTGTAGCTGGCATGAGTGGCTGTAATAAGATTGTATCAGATTTGCATGTAAAATATGGAGCTAGAAACGAAAATTTGAGTGCAGTAAGTTTGGCCATTGTGGGACCGAATAAACCTGGACAAAGTTTTGAATTTAATTCCATTATGTTATTGTCTGCTCCGGAGACTTATGGGACTGCTCAATTGGTTTTTACTCCACCAACTGATACGGTTAATGATTTATTGGCGTGCGCATATACAGTCACTGTAACTGCAACAGCACAACTTACCGATGGAGAAAATTATTTAGGTTCAGAGCAAGACTTTATATCTTTTTGTAAGGTTTAAGATGGGTAAGTTTCTTAGAAATTAGGCAAAATAAAATTGAATAGATTAGCTATTCCGCTTTGATTATCAAGAGACTTTACTATCTAGGATGAATTTTTAATTATTGCAGAGTACAGAAAAATATTTTGCAAAAAAAAGCTGCAAATTTTGCAGCTTTTTTATTGATAGTCTATAGTGTTTATTAGTTCGCGGACATTTCAGTGTATTTGAAAACAAGGAAACTAAAGTAGTCCCATTCAACTGATTTAGCAGGAAATTCTTTCATGAATTCTGCATTGTCTCCAAAAAGGAACTCGTAATTGTCTTCGAAATCATCTTTGTGAAGCCAAATGATTTTGTCCCCTTTTTTAACATAGAAAGACTTAGTAACACCACCTCCTAATTGCGGACCAAATCCAACGGTAACTCCACTAGTTTCTTTTGCGAAAGGATCGTTGTAAACAGAAATAATTTTATCAAACTCCGGATTGATCAACTCCATCAAAAATTGTTTCTCGTCTTTTTTATTTTTCAAAGAAACAGTTTGATTAACAAAAAGTATTCTATCGCTACCTGTACTTTTGCTCATTTTTTTGGTGTCCCAATTTCTGATATTGCTCATGTACTTTTGGGTTTTGGTGGCGATACTTAGGTTGGAAGGATATACCCACATTTTAGCTACTTCTTCAGCAGGATAGTTCATTTCTTTTTTAGAAATACTATCTTTGATTTCGATAGAACTAATTTGGCCTTTTTTGGTCTTCATTCCCGAGCAATAACCGATGATTTCGGTACCGTCTTTCATCAGCAAAGTTGATGTTTTTTTTGTTGATGGAGAACCATAACCTTCGTTGAAAAGGTAAGTTTCCATTTTTTTGATTTCTTCTTTAGAGAATTTTTTCTTCTGAGAGAATCCTAAAATCCCAATTAATAGGGCAAGGATTAGTGTAATTTTTTTATTCATTGTGCTATTTTTAAATGCAGTGCAAATTTAGCCAAAAAAAAGAACGTCGCCAAGAAAATATAATCTTTGAAAAATATGTACTTTTAGCAAAATTATTTTTCAATGAAAATTTACGGAGTCGATCACTTCACTTTCCATGATGTATTGGAGATTTCTCAGAATCCTTCCACAGCAAAACTCAATAAACAAGCTCAAGACCAAATCCTGAAATCGCAACAGAATGTCCAGAAGATTGTAGAATCGGATCGTTGTGTTTATGGAATTAATACTGGTTTTGGACCGCTATGTGATGTGAAAATTTCGGCGGAAGAAACTGCGCAATTACAGCATAATTTAATTATATCTCATGCAGTAGGGGTAGGAAAGCCGATTGAGAAGGAGTTGTCGAAATTTATGATGATTGCCAAAATCCATGCTTTGTCGAAAGGTTTTTCTGGTGTTTCGTTGGAAATGATCGAACGCCTCATTCTAATGCTTGAAAAGGATATTATTCCAGTGGTTCCAGAGCAAGGATCGGTGGGAGCAAGTGGTGATTTGGCGCCTTTATCTCACATGGTTTTACCTTTGTTGGGATTAGGAAAAGTATGGGAAGGAAGTCAAATTTTTGAAACTGCTGAAGTTTTGAAAAAGCATCAAATTAAACCTCTACAGTTAGGAGCAAAAGAAGGCCTTGGATTGATTAATGGGACACAGTTTATTTTGGCTCACGCCATTAAAGGTCTGGAAAAGATGGAATATTTGCTTGACTTGGCTGATCTCACCGCAGCAATGAGTGTTGAAGCATATCGGGGTTCTGCAAGTCCTTTCAAAAAGGAATTGCATGAGATTCGTCCGTTTGCTGGAAGCAAAAAAGTGGCAGCAAGAATGTTGAAGTTTCTCAAAAACTCAGATAACCTCAAGTCACATGAATTCTGTGATCGGGTGCAAGATCCTTATTCAATGAGGTGTGTTCCTCAAGTTCATGGAGCGAGTCGCAACGCTTTTGAACATCTTAAATTAATGGCAGAAACCGAACTGAATTCGGTTACGGATAATCCAATTGTACTCAATGCTGAAGAAGCGATTTCAGGAGGTAATTTCCATGGTCAATTGATGGCTCTTCCTTTGGATTATGCTACTTTGGCTGCTGCCGAATTAGGAAATATTTCGGATAGAAGAAGTTATCTTTTGCTGGAAGGAAAATTTGGTTTGCCTCGTCTTTTAACGGAAAGTTCTGGACTTAATTCTGGTTTTATGATTCCGCAATATACTTCTGCTGCATTGGTGACAGAAAATAAAACGTTGTGTTTTCCAGCTTCTGCAGATTCGATTCCGACAAGTTTGGGTCAAGAAGATCATGTTTCCATGGGAAGTATTTCTGGAAGGAAATTTAATCAAGTTTTGGATAATTTGGTCAATATTTTTGCCGTTGAATTGATGTTTGCCGCTCAAGGTTTAGAATTCCGAAGACCAGCCAAATGTTCGAAAATAGTAGAAGATAATTACAGTATCATTCGTTCTGTTGTTCCAAAATTAGAGAATGATAGAGAAATCGGAAAAGATATGTTGGCTATTGCAGATTTGATTAGAGAAAGAAAATTGGTGGTGAATTAATAT
>NZ_JBYVEB010000129.1:0-7200 GCF_058117085.1 Chryseobacterium sp. CG10_8
AAAATTAATACCCACTAAATTTTAATGACCGCTTCAAAATCCTTATTTTTGAATAACATTTATACAAATGGGGAACCTTTTCGTCATTGGGATTTTTTTAACCTTCTTTTTACAATTTCTTTTACTACAAAAGAAAGGAAAAACGCTTGCTGATAAAATTTTAGCTATTTGGATGTTCTTTATTGGGCTACACCTTTTTAGCTATTATCTCTATAGTCTTGGTTATTGGGCAAACGTATCCTCACTTAATAGGGATTACACATCCTTTTCCGCTAATTCACGGGCCTTTGCTGTTTCTTTATGTAGTCTATTCTTTGCGCATTACTCAACATTTTAGAGCAAAAGATTTATTACATTTTATCCCCGCATTAGTAGCTTATTTATACATGGTACCTTTCTTTTTCTTTTATTCTGCGGAGAAGAAAAGATTGATAGATAATAATCAGTTGGGTGACTACAAAATCTTTATGATGATTTCCCTTATTGCTTTTGCTATTTCTGGGATCACTTATTCTATTCTAGCATATCGACTCATTAACCGACACCAGAATTTGGTACATGGAAGATTTTCCTACGATGAAGGGATAAGTCTCAATTGATTTCGCTATTGTATTATTGGGATTGGTTTCATCTTTGCGACCGCGGCGTCATTTTCGATTTTGAGGTATATTTTTAATATTGATTTTCAATTCGATACCAATTATATTTTCTTTGCCGAAATTATTTTGTTTATCGTCTGCGTTGGATATTTTGGAATAAGGCATGAAGGAATTTTTTTCCGAGAATAAAAAGGAAATAACATCAACTTCAGACAATACAGAACCTAAAAAACCAGCAGAGTACAAAAATTCTGGGTTGAAAGACCAAGAAGCCGAAGTCCTGCACCAAGAATTATTGACATTGATGAACGATAAGAAACCTTATCTCGAACCCAGACTTACCTTAAACGCTTTGGCGGAAGAACTACATATTTCCGGGAATTATCTTTCTCAATTGATTAATCAATATCAAGAAAAGAATTTTTACGATTTCGTCAACCAATATCGCGTTGAAGAATTCAAAAAAAGGGCGTCTTCCTCAGAGAATAAGCATCTGAATATTCTTGCGATTGCATTAGATTCTGGTTTCAATTCGAAGTCATCTTTTAATGCAGTTTTTAAAAAACACACCAATCTTACCCCTTCTCAATATTTAGCAGAACTTAACAGCTAATTTTTTTATTTTTTTTGAATTTTATTCGCCCTTCTTCAAGGGACATGAATTTAAATATTACAAATTGAAAATCAATTGATTGTACTATTGACTGGACTTCCAGTCCTATAAAACCGCACCACTAAATTGTCCAACTCCTCACGAATGGACGACTTGCATTGGCCTTTTTTTCAGATTTGCAGAAAAAAACATGGAAAGGTTAAAAACTTACGTATCAAGAATTTTAATATTCCTCATTTATCTGACTAGCATTTTGATTTTAGCATTCACTTTCTACCATTTTCTAAAAAACTGAAAAATATTTTATATGAAAACAACTATCATTAAATCGCTCTTTAGCATCGCATTTTTCTTGTTGATGTGTCACTTTGGAAACGCGCAAGAACTTACCCAAGTTGTAAGAGGTAAGGTTATTGACAAAACAACTCAAACCGCCTTATCTAGTGCAAATGTCATTGTCAATTCGGATCCTGTACAAAATATTGTTTCTGATTCGGAAGGACAATTCAAATTCGAAAGTGTTCCTGTTGGTCGATATTCTATTGAAGTGAAATACGACGGATATTCTCCAACAATCGTCTCCGAAATCCTCATCGTCAGTGAAAAAGAAACAGTTCTCACCATCGAAATGACGGAACTTACACATCAGATTGAAACTGTGGTCATCGATCCACAGATTAACAAAGGAAAACCACTGAACAGCATGGCTTCTGTAAGCGCACGTTCCTTCAAGGTAGAAGAAACAAGCAGATACGCTGGTGGTTTGGACGACCCCGCTCGATTGGTGACCGCCTACGCTGGTGTTACTTCAGGCGGAACTATGCAAGACAATGCTATTGTCATCAGGGGTAATACTCCAAAAAATGTTTTGTGGAGAGTAGAAGGTGTAGATGTGGTTAATCCAAGCCATTTTTCTGGTGCTAATGTTGCAGGCGGTGGTTTCACTTCTGTGATTAGCAGTCAGGTTTTGGCCAATTCAGATTTTTATACCGGTGCTTTTCCTGCGGAATATGGTAATGCTTTGGGAGGTGTTTTTGATGTTCATCTTAGAACGGGGAATAATGAGAAAAGTGAAAAAACGGTTCAGTTAGGGGTTTTAGGATTAGACCTTTCTGCTGAAGGTCCATTTAAAAAAGGACAAAAAGCTTCCTATCTTTTTAATTATCGATATTCAACATTTGGATTACTCAATAAGTTGAAAATTATTGATACCGACCAAACGCCTAATTATCAGGATTTATCATTCAAATTGGTGTTTCCGACTGAGAAAGCTGGTACGTTTTCCTTCTGGGGATTGAGTGGAAAAGACAAATTGAACAAAGATGAAGTTTCAGACCCAGCAAAATGGGAAAATAACTATGACCGACTCAAAAATAGTTGGGATGAAACTTTCGGTGCAGTGGGAATTAACAATCAATATAATTTCAATGCTAAAACTTATATCAACACCAGTATCGTGGCAACTGGAACGTTTAAAGATATGACTCAAACAAGGCTTGACGATAATTTGGTTTTGCAAAATGATATTGACCTTAATAGTAACCTTGGAAAGATAAGTCTCAATGCATTGGTGAATCACAAATTCAGTTCACAACTTAACATGAGAGTAGGTTTCAATGCCAATAGTTTGCTTTACAAATATGATTTAAGCGGAACTCAAAATGACAATCCTAATTCTTATACTAATTTTGTTAATGATTCTGGGAACAGTCTTCACACACAGGTTTATGCCGAAGCAAAATACAGCATCAACAACAATTTGAGTTTCTTTGGTGGATTACAAACAGAATATTTCGCCTTGAATAATGATTTTACAGTTGACCCACGTTTGTCTATGAGTTGGAGAGTAAAACCAAAACATACCTTGACTTTAGGATACGGAAAGCACAGCCAATTAGAAGACCTTAATATTTATTTTATTAAAAATCCGAACGGCATATCACCTGAATATCCAAACAAAAACCTTGAATTTTCACACGCGCATCATTTTGTAATGGGATACGATTACCAAATTAACAAGAATCTTCATCTGAAAGTGGAACCTTATTATCAGTATTTGTACAATATTCCAGGAATCGAAAATTCGTCTTTCTCAATGATTAACTTCAAACAAGATATTACGTTTCAGTCTGCTTTAAAAAATAATAGTATTGGAAAAAATATGGGTATTGATCTGACTTTTGAGCAATTTTTGAAAAATAATTTCTACTATTTGATTACCTCTTCCGTATTTGATTCTAAGTACAAAGCAGACGATGGAATCTGGAGAAATACACGTTATAGCAAAGATTTTGTTGTTAATTTTCTCGCAGGAAAAGAATTTGTAGTCGGTAGAAGTCGTAATAATTTGTTAGGTGTTAATTTGAGAGGTGTTATTTCTGGAGGAGAAAGATATACACCGCTTGATGAAAGTGCTTCCCTTAATGCTGGATACCCAATCTATGACAAAGACCAAGCCTTCTCGCAAAGAGACAAAACAAGTATGTTTGTACATTTGTCCCTTATTTACAGAATTAATAAAGCTAAACATTCCAGCATTTGGTCATTACAGATGTACAATGTTTTGGGAGCAACACAATATGACCATAATTATGAATACAACTTCGAAAAACAAGCGTTCATTAGAGAAGGGCATATCTATAGAGTCCCTGTTCTTAGCTACAAAATTGAATTTTAATTAAATACTTGATTTTCAAACAAAAAGAAGCATCCATTGAGATGCTTCTTTTGTTAGGGCTGATTTTAAAATTTTAATGGTCATAATACTTATCCTCATACATCACACCTGCTCTTATTTCGATAGGAAGTTTGTTAGCTTCTGGAACAATTGGGCAACTATAATCCAAAGCATTGTACGCACAGTAAGGTTGATACGATTGATTGAAATCTAAAATAATCTCATTCGAAGGAGGAACTTCCAAATCCATATATTTTCCCCCGCCATACGTTTCTTTACCATTGGTTGCATCTCTGAAAGGCAGAAACAAATGGTTCTTGTATTTCTCTTGTTGAATTAATTTCAGGTTTTGGTAAATGGTTAAAGTATAGGTTTTCCCATCCAACTGAAATTTTGCTAGACCATACGCTTTATAAGTTTTGGTTTGCCCTGAAGAAGTAGGGATTTCAAAAGGTTGCGCATCCGGTGTTTTGGTCAGCTTTGCCAGCACACGAAATTTCATATCAACAGGGAAAAACGGATGCCCTTTGAAGTTCATGTAATTTCGTCCTCGAAGTGGGGTTTCCTTTTGGTTGGCGTATTCTTCGTTAAGCGTTTGTTGAAATTTTTTAATTTCCTTTATCACATCAACATCATTCTGCGCCGTTTGCAAACGACTTTGGCAATTCCATAAAAGAAAAGTAACAAGTACTAAAAGTAATTTTTTCATATAATTTAATAATCCAATTCTAATTGTTGTTGGGTGTATTGTCTAATTTGCTGTAAAAGCTCCGGATTTTGCGATAATTTTTGCCCATAACTTGGGATCATTTCTTGAAGCTTTTCTTTCCATTCACCATTCAGTTTTTCAGGGAAGCACTTTTCTAAAACGGTTAACATTGCAAAAACAGAGGTAGATGCTCCAGGCGAAGCTCCCAAAAGCGAAGCAATCGTACCCGATTCGTTGGTAACCACTTCTGTTCCGAACTCTAATTTTCCACCTAAAGCTTCATCTTTTTTAATGACTTGAACTCTCTGGCCTGCCACTTTTAGTTCCCAGTCTTCTGCTTTAGCATCTTTCACAAATCCCCTTAAATGCGCCATCCGTTGGAATTTGGTCATCGCCACTTGTTCAATTAAATATTTGGTTAAAGGCAAATTATGCCACCACGCACCGAATAAAGATTTGATGTTTTTAAGATTGACGCTTTCAGCTAAATCCAGGTAACTTCCCTCCTTCAAAAACTTGGTTGAAAATCCAGCAAAAGGTCCAAATAAGAGGGCTTTTTTGCCATCTATAATTCTTAAATCCAAATGAGGAACCGACATTGGTGGTGCATCCAAACCAGCTTGAGTATATACTTTAGCATGATGTTTTTCGATTAATTCTTCATTGTAAGACACCAACCATTCCCCTGAAACAGGAAATCCACCATAACCCTCACTTTCTTTGATATCTGAGCTTTCCAATAAAGGTAAAGCATAACCTCCAGCTCCGATAAATACGAAATCTGCAGTTACTTTCTCTTTATTAGAATGCAATCTATTTTTAACTTCAACCTTCCATTGTCCATTATCTAAAAGGTCCAAATCTTTAACATCATGATACAAAAACACATCAACATGAGAATCCTCCACCAAAAAACGACCCATTTTTCGAGTTAATGTTCCAAAATTAACGTCCGTTCCCAAGTTCATTTTGGTAACCGCTATTTTTTCAGAACTGCTTCTTTCTTGCATGATTAAAGGAAGCCATTCTTTCATTTGTTCGAAATCATCCGAAAACTCCATTCCAGAAAAGAGAGGAGATTTCACCATCTCTTGATGTCTTTTTCTTAAAAAATTGACATCCTTTTCTCCAAAAACCAAACTCATGTGTGGACAAGAGTTAATGAACTCTTTGGGTTCATCAATATAATTTCTGCTTACTAAATAAGACCAAAATTGTTTTGAAACTTCAAACTGTTCACAAATGCTTTCCGCTTTTGAAATTTTAATATTCCCATTTTCATCTTCTGGGGTATAATTGAGTTCACAAAACGCTGAATGTCCTGTTCCGGCATTATTCCACGCGGCAGAACTTTCTTTTGCAAATCTTCCCAAACGTTCAAAAATAGCGATGTTCATACTTGGATCGAATTCATGCAGTAGAGTTGCCAGAGTAGCACTCATAACGCCGCCTCCAATCAGGATGGCATCGTAGTGGGATTTCGGGTCTCGGTTGGTTAGTAGTTCGCTCATAAAATATCAATTTAAGATTTTAAAAATAAAATTAATTCTCACAAGAAGCAAAAATTTGTTTGAAAACTGCGTTCCTAAACCTAATAAAGACCCTATCCTGGAGGCTCACCAAAAACTATTCAAATGCTAAAAAAACAATTGATATACAACCAAAAATGAAAAAATCAAAAATGAAAATTTTAAAACAAATAAACAAAAAGGTTGAATTTTTAATTAAAATTTACTAACTTTAAAAACACCTTTTTAAAAAATAAAAAAAATATGAAAACAATTTTACAATTTAGAATTAAGGAAAAAATCCTTTCATTAGCGGTTTCCCTTGCAATGGCAACTCCATTGTTTAACGCTCAAATTACGACCTTTCCTTGGGTTGAAAGTTTCGAAGACTCATCTACCACTCTTAGTCAGTGGACGCAGATTTACGAAGTTAATAACATGAGTTGGACATTTGTGAGTGCTGCTTCAACCGGAAGTTACTTATTACCTGCATACGATGGAACTAAATTCGCAAACTATCCTGCGACTTCCCATAATTTTGACAAAACAAAACTAGTAAGTCCAGTCCTCAATCTAACTAACTATAGTGGTGCAACAATAAGTTTCTACTATGTTAATCCATTTTGGAGTCCAGATCAAAATTGGCTATGAGTTTTCTATAGAGTTTCTGCAACTGATCCATGGGTACAGGTAGGTAGCGACTACCACTCGGATGTAACAACATGGACATCTTCTGGAAATCTTTCAATTCCTTCCAATACCTATCAAATTGCTATCGAATGCGAAACAGACTACGGATACTCTACTTTAGTGGATCTAGTAACCATTAATGCTACTTCGCTTGCTGTCAAAGATGTAACTGCAGCATCATCTAAGATCACATATTATCCTAATCCAGTAAAAAATACATTGCATTACGAAACTACAGAGAAAATAATTGAAATTAGCATCTATAATAGCGCTGGACAAAAGATACAATCACGGGAGATCAATAGAAATGAAGAAAGTATAGACGTTTCATCTCTCAAAATAGGAACCTACATCATCCAAGCAAAAACAGATTCTGGGGTCAATTCTTTTAAAATGATTAAAGA
>NZ_JBYVEB010000130.1:0-7158 GCF_058117085.1 Chryseobacterium sp. CG10_8
ATTCATCCATATCTTTAGGTTCAAATCGCAGCCTTATACCTAATAAACCTCCTTTCCAATCCAAAGTAGGAATTATATGACTTACATAATGAAGCTCTGAATTCTCGACCTCAATCCATAAATCCAATATTGGTAGATATTGTTCTAATAGTTTTACAGACTTATCTTCTTCTTTTAGCTCATCTGCTTTAATCCAGTTTTCTCCAACCTCGTTTAAACTTTTCCAATGACAGAGTGTAAAATCTTGGGTTTTGAAACTTTTTGTTTTGAGGAAAATCATCAAAGCATCCATAGCAGTCGTTTTACCACTATTATTCGCCCCTACAAAAATTGTTTCTTTTTCAGAGAAATCTATTGTACATAATTGTAGTTTCCTGAAGTTTTGTATATGAATAGAATTTATTTTCATTTATTTTCCTCTATTTAATCTACGTTTCGTCAATTTCTTCCAAATTCTGTCAGCCATATCAACTTCTTCTTTTGAAAAACCATAGTTATTCATCAAAATTTCTTTATTAGTAATTTCAAGAATTCTATCTATGCTTTCTTTTGCACGAATCATATTGTCAATAGTTTCAACAAGGGTTTCGTTTGACTTATGATATGGGAGAAATATATTTTCTACTTCACTCGGCATAAGTTCCAAAACACCTCCTCCGTGACTTCTTCCTGAAATTTCGGCAAATGCAAAGGATAATGAATTGTAATAGCTTGCTGTAAAAGCGTATAGATTAACCTCTTTTTTGATACTTACCCGATGCATTGTATCGGTTGTATATGCTTTTGCATCATTAATGATAAGTTTTGGATAAAGGTGATTTCTCCTTATAAAAAGAGCATCAGAAATTTTAAGAGAGGGTATTATCTGCCATTCATCCCTTATTCCACACTTATATCCTTTATTTATTCCTTCTTCAATACCATATTCTAAATAATCTCTTGCACCTAATGAACCATTTAAATCGTTCATTTTAGGAAAAGTAAGTAGATGCGTACGAGCCTGAATATCTCTGTTTTTCTTCCAATCTTCTTCTGTGAAAATTAAGCTTGGCACTTGTACACTTCTGCCCACTAGCGGCTTTGCATATTTTTCTAAATCATAAAATTGAACTGTAGCTAGTGGAACTGTAAAAAACGGATTAGAGCCTGTTGTTATTCCTACTTCAACATCTGCATACTTGCCCAATTTTGGAACTCTTTTACTTTCCTGCAATTTTTCTAAAAAATCTATTTCATCTTGCTCTAGAAAATAAAATGTCCACTTATTGGTTTTAAAATCTATTTTTTTCTGAGGATTTTTAAGCTTTAAAATATCTAAATTTTTCAAACTTTCAGCATTTCGTAATTCTAAATGTTCAATTTTATGAGAGCTTGTTCCGTCTTTTTCGCAAAGTAGTAAAACAACTTCTTGTTGAATTTCAGGAAAAACTAGTTTTTCAAAAGAGACAATATTTATTTTATTGTAAAAATGAGCTAAAAATTCCCTTAATTGTTGAGCATAAGAAACTTGTAGAAGTTCAGCTGGAAGAACAAATGCTATTTTACCTTTTTCTTTTAATAACTGACTTGAACCC
Source organism: Chryseobacterium sp. CG10_8 (assembly GCF_058117085.1). Taxonomy (NCBI): domain Bacteria; kingdom Pseudomonadati; phylum Bacteroidota; class Flavobacteriia; order Flavobacteriales; family Weeksellaceae; genus Chryseobacterium; species Chryseobacterium sp. CG10_8. The sequence continues at coordinate 1,575 of NZ_JBYVEB010000130.1, forward strand.
ACTACAAATGAAACCCAAGCATTTGTTAGTTTTGTATACTTAAGACCTGATTTTCTAAAAATTTTTTCAGCAAGAGTTTGTTGATCCTTGCTGAAATATTGATATCTGATATATGGAGGATTCCCAATGATTAAATCAAATTTATCTCTTGTTGTCAAGCAATAGTTATGAAAATCATCATTAACAATGAAAGAATTTTCCAAATCTATCGACAAAGCTTTCTGATATTCGGTTTCGTCAAATTCTACTGCTGAAATAGAATTATAAGGAATGTTCTTTTCTTTCATTATTTGAAGAAAAACACCATCACCACAGCTGGGTTCTAATATATCCATTTCCTTATTGCCATTTATTGCCCATTTCAAGATAAAATCAGCAATATCTTTTGGAGTATAAAATCCTCCTCGCAACTTTTCTTTACTGGCTTCATTAATCAGCACCATAACTTTCATTTATTTTTGGGATAAGATTATCTTCTTCTCCAAGGTTATACAATCTTTTCAATAATAAATCCATTTCTCTTTTCTTCATTGAAAACTGCCTTTGTAGAGGAATAAGTCGTCTATTATTATTTTGAGTATTATCAATACTTTCCTGTAATTGAATTAATTCTTGTTGCAATAATGCAATATCATCGTGCAACGTTTTCTCATCAATGTTTTCAAAATCAATCTTCCGTATTGGTAGTTTCTTAAGAACTTTTGTTCCTCTTGCAATAAATCCACCTCTAAATACTTCTCCATAAAGTGAAGCAAACCATTCTGAATATTTTGAATTCAATAATGCCTGTATATAGTATATAGAATAAGGCGTACGTTCTGGCATAGTAATCATACAATATCCAGCTGTTCCACCTGATGAGATAAAAGTATGATTGGTGTCTATTGCATATTTATCTCCTTGAGATAATACGCCAACAACTATTTTCGCAGGAACATCGCATTTATCCAAACTTTGATGACGTCCAAATCGATACCATTCATTTTCTGTTTCTGGCTCGGGTTTAATATCCCTACCTTCCAATCTGGATTTATATGTACCTAAAAAGCTAAATGTTTCAGGATAATCTCTTCGTAAAGTCTGAATATCGACAAAATTTATATTTCCATTTTCGTTTTTATAGGGATAAACAACAAATGAATTTGGTTTCAACTTTCTGTAAGTATTGAGATTGTCAACACCTCTTGATGTTTGGAAATATGGTCTTGTCAATTCTTTTTCAATTTTCCACTCTGTTTCATCGAGATTGAAAAACAGGTAATTATCATCTTCTCTTGTAGATGTGTGAATGTATATGTCATTTTTACTGGTTTGTATTCCATTAAAAATATTTTCTCTTCCAATTAAACTTCCCAATTCTATACTTTGAGATGAAATATCATAAAATAGTGTTTTTAACTGATTGGGCATTAAAATCCAAGTTTCTTCATTTAGACTTGAAAATTCAACATCATCATAATTTACTGTATAATTTTTAGCTTTCCAATTTTCTAATTTTTCTACTTCGTGGTAAAGTAGAGAGTTTTTGTCAATCTTTTTCAAAATTAGAATACAGGTATAGGTGGTCTTATCCTTAAAAATTTGATTTGCTCCAAATGAAATAATTTTTTCAACTGCCTTTTTATCGGAAAGCAATCCTCTTAATTTTTTTCCTGCACCAACTTTTGCAAACTTACTCGGAATAATATACCCAAGAACTCCATTAGAATTAAGTAAGTTAAAACCTCTTTCAATAAATAGAAAATATTTATCAAATTGCATATATGAAGAATCAAAAAATTCTTTATAAATAGGAAGTTCTAGTGGAGTAAAACGCTTAATGTGTTCGGTAGCCATATAAGGAGGATTCCCTACAATAATATCAAATTTTTCTTCTCCAAAATCAAATGGATTAATATATTCTATATCGCTTTGATTCGTTTTCGTAGAATCAACTAAACTATTTCCATAATGAATATTTTCATCTAAATTTGGAAGAGCAGGATGCGTTATACTATCATTGTTTTCATCTTCTAACAATTTTAGAAGAAGTCCAAACTTACAAGCTTCAACAGCGTTGAAATCTTTATCAATTCCAAAAATACATTGCAATAGAATCCGTTTCTTATATTCAAATTTCAGTTTGTAACTGTTAACTCCAGTTTGTACAAGTTGTGATTGGTCGTTTACTATAAAATAATCGACTAAAATATCCTGTAAAAGTTGATATGCCTCAAGTAAAAACGCTCCAGAGCCACAAGCTATATCAGCAAATTTTGAATTCAGTATCTCGCCTGCTGATTTACCCTCGCAGTATTTCTTTACTGTTTCGTTCAATATGTCTCTGACAATGAAAGTCGGAGTGGTTACTACATCTCGATCTTCAATTTCAGGTTTTTTTCTAAGAACAATATTGCCATTTTCTACTTTTAATTGTTCGCTGAGAAAAATCTCATAAATATGCCCTAAAATATCTGATGAAAAAACAGCAAAGGAGTAAGAACTTTCAGGAAAATAAAGTTGTTTGATGATTTGCCAAAATGCTGTACTTTCATTTGAAATAATTTCGTCACTTAATGGTTGAGAAAATAGCCCAGCATTATATTTTGCATCGGCAGACCTAAATTTTTCTATTAAAGCACTGAAATCCTCATTTTCAGCCAATATTAAAAGTGTTTTGTAAATCTCTAAATTCCTGTCTTCACAGACCCTTAAAAAAACAACACTGTTAATATAACTCTGAACAAGGTCGTTTAATTGAAATTCATCAATTTCAGGATTTTTAGTGAGAATTTCATTTCCTAAAAGGATGCGCCACTCATTAATTTGCTTCAAGAACAAATCATCAACATTAAATCTTTGGATTTGATGTTCAATATCACTCCATACTTCATCAAATCTTCCTGAGTAAACATCTTCCTGACCAATAAGAGACTTTATTTCATCGAACTTTTCTTCATATTCTGAAAAATGATATAGTTTCACTCTTCGTTTTGAAGCATTATCTGTATTTTGAACAGGTTCTGAACAATCATAAATTGCCAAATATTCAAAATTTGTAAGGACTGAAATCTTTAGTTTTGCTGTAAATCCATATCGTCTAACCTGTTTTGCAGGCTGTGGATCAGTTTCAATTTTAACGAAAGGTTTCTTTGCTTCTACAAAAAATTTTCTTTCGGCAAAAAGTCTAAAAGTATAATCAGGCTTCTTTGTGTTTTCATTTGCTTCTGAACGCAAACCTTCCTCAACCAAAACTTCTCTTTCATTTGTAGGTTTTCCTTGCATATTTGTTATATCCCAACCCAGCATCGTGAAGAAAGGGTCAAGAAAATCCGTTCGCAATTGTGTTTCATTATAAGAAACCTTTGTGAATCTGTCGTGTTCAGTTTCAAATCTTCGTATCAAGTCTCTTATTTCCATTACTCAAAAGTTAGCTTTCCTTGTTGATAATTTTTACTTCTGAAATATCTTATTTTTTCTTCTGCCACCTTTAGGATTTCAGCTGTATTCTCCTCATAAATTAGAGATTCTGCAACCGTATCACTTAATAAACTTAGTGTTAAATCTTGTTCTGAAACTTTTAATATTTCTGCTAATAAGGGAATCATTTCTTTGTGTGCGGATCGTTCTCCTCGTTCAATTTTACTTAATGTAGATGGGTCAATATCTATATGTGCGGCAACCTTTCTTAAAGGAAGTCCAGCTATTTCTCGATATTCACGTATTAGTTCTCCAAATGATTTTTTCATTTTTCTGAAAATTTATTTCTTGAAAATATTTTTAGGACATTTATTGTCCAAATATATAAAAAACATTTCAATTCATATTAAAACTTAGTTAATTTGTTTACCAATAAAAAATACATATTGATAAATATTCATTACAAGATTATCTCTTGAATCCTTTTCTTTCTTCAGGCTCTTTCATAGTTTGACTCTCTATATTTAACGAATTATCTTTCATCGAATTAACTTTATTTTGTTCACTAGCTTTGTTTTCCCGATGATCAAACCGCAATAACGAAAACAAATTAATTTGTTTTTCTGAAATTCTAAAAACCTCCTCAAAAGCAGAAACAGGAATTCGATTTTCTTTTGAAGTTTTTTCCAATATCTCTATCATTTTATCTTTTAGTTCAGCATTGTTTAGATTTTGAATATTCGGAATTTTTATACTTTGTTGCAAAATTGTTTTTTTTAGCGTATGCTCCACCGAATCCAAATATTTTTTCTTTTCAACAGCAAAAGCAGTTTCATTGGTTAAGAGAGCGGAGTTTTTGCTTTTGAAAAAGAAAACTTCTTTTTTTAGACTTTCAATTTTTGTTTTCAGTTCTGCAATATGCTTCTCTTTGGATTCCAGTTCTGTCTTGTTTTTGAGAATTTGAATGTTATTCATTCTGATTGCCTTTTTGTAGTTTTCAATGGTTTTATCCGTTTTTATTTTTTGAAAACCGAGAAAATCGGATTCTTTTACAATCAACTCTTCAGGTTTTTTAGATTCCATTTCTTGTTTCATTTCATTGTATCGTTCCTCCAAAATTTTCAAATCTTCTTCCTTTTTCTTGATTTTAAATTCAACTGCTTCTAATCTTGCCAAAGAACCAGAAATACCTCTTTCCATTTCCAAACATTCCGCAGCCAAGTCTTGCATTTTAGAATAATGAAAAGATTGATGTTTTAGCGTTTTTCCAGTTTGTAAATCTTGCCAATCTGCGACCAAATGAGCGTGATAATTTGGTTTCCACTCTTTGGTGTCTTTATCATAATGCCCTTCATCTTTGTCTATGGCAATTTGAAAAATTCGGATTTTAAGTTCTTCTTCCAATCTTTTTGATAGGTTATGCAAATCCTGCATCGTGGTATTTTCTTTAATCACAACCACAGCTTCCCGAACTGGCATTGCATTTTTCTGTAATTTTCTTCCAGATTTTTCTTTGCAAAAAGCTTCTATTTTTAATAGTCGGTCTGCAATTTTTTGTTCCATCCAATATTCATTTTTATAAGTTAAATCTTTGCGGATATAGTCAAAGGATTTTTTTCTGAAATTATGAATTTCGGAATCAGATTTTGCTGCTTTGAAATTGATTGATGTCTTCATTTTTATTAAATTTGATGATGATTAAACCTGAATCTTTTTTACTCAGGTTACCTAACAACCTGTATCTATTTTATACAGGTTGTACAATGACCTTGCATTATTTTTTACAGGTTCAGAAGCTTGAACCTTGTACTATTTTACGCAGGTTAAAGCCTCGCAGAGCGAAGAAGAAACTTTGTTGGGAGAGTATCGACCTTCAAAGTTGCGAATGAACTCCTAACTTCTGCGTGTAGTTGGTAAAAAATATGCGCTCGCATAATCAGCGTTTTCTTTTGTAAATTTGATGGGGTTGTTTTGTTTCCTCCTCTTCAGTTTTCAGAATGGAGTTTGAAATTTCTATTGAATTTTTGTTTTCCTTTTTTGATTTTAAATAGTCATTTAAATCTTTGTGTAGAGCATAAATTTCGGTATGATCCTTGGCTTCGGGAAATGATTCCAAAATTGAATTTTTGCAATGTTCTCCTGCTTTATCATTATCCAAAAACAAATGGAATTCAGAATAATTTTT
>NZ_JBYVEB010000131.1:0-6999 GCF_058117085.1 Chryseobacterium sp. CG10_8
AATTGTTTTAAAATCTTAAAAAATTAAAGGTCTAAATATAAAAAAAACTTCTTGATAATTCTATGAAAAAACTTTGAGAAATATCAAATTATTCGTGTTTTTTGATATCATGAATTATTTTCAAATTATTATTGTTAGATTTGCAAAAATAAGTTTCTAACATTTTGAAAAATACCCTTACAGAAGAGAATTATCTTAAAGCTATATTTCATTTAGCTGACGCTAATCATGAAGTAACCGTCAATGAAATGAGCAAATTTCTGAACGTCAAAATGCCGACTGTTAACAGCATGATGAAGAAGTTTGCTGAAAAAAAATGGGTCATTCAGAAGACGTATAAGCCTTTGAAGATTACCGAAAATGGAATGAAAGAAGCGGCTCTCGTTGTTAGAAAACACCGATTAACAGAGATGTTTTTGGTGGAAATTATGAATTTTGGATGGGAAAATGTTCACGAAATTGCAGAACAAATAGAACATCTCCACTCTCCTCTTTTCTTCGAAAAAATGGACGAAATGCTCAATTATCCGAAGTTCGACCCTCATGGTGAACCTATTCCAGATAAAGAAGGTAATATTATTTCGCCCAATTTTAGACGTCTTTCTCAATGTTCGGTAGATGAAGAAATTGTTTTCCAAGCGGTAACTTTTTCTGAGGAAAAATTCCTGAATTATCTCAACGAAAAACAATTGGCTTTAGGCGACAAATTGAGAATATTAAGAATCGAAAATTTTGACCATTCGATGAAAATTGAAATTGGTAATCGAAGCGAAATTCTTAGTCAGATTGCTTGTGAAAGAATCTTGGTGAATTAAGAACTTAGTACTCCTCCTCTACTTCATCCATTAATTTGATATAGGTCAGATAACGACTTGCGGCAATTTCATCGTTTTCGACTGCTTCGATAACGGCGCATTTGGGTTCGTTAAGATGAAGGCAATTATGGTATTTGCAATTTCTTCCTGTTTCAAATATTTCTGGAAAATAGTGTTGAATTTCCTCTTTCTCAACATCAATCATCGCAAATTCCCTAACTCCAGGTGTATCAATCACACTTCCTCCAAACTCCCAAAAGTGCATCATTGCAAAAGTGGTCGTATGCTTACCTTTGAGATGCACATCAGAAATATCACCTGTTTTTAGATTCAAACTCGGTTGCAAGGCGTTCACCAACGTGGACTTTCCACAGCCAGAGTGTCCAAAAAATACAGAAACCTTGTCTTTAATCATGTTTTCAAGAATGTCCAAATTCAATCTACTGATGGAAGAAATTTTTAAAGTTTCGTAACCTATTCCTTCGTAGACATTTCTGATCTCATCGACAATGGTAACTTCGTCCTCGTTAAGAATATCCATTTTACTGAATAGTATCAAGGGCTTGATATCGTAAGCTTCGCAACAAGCTAAAAAACGATCCAAGAATCCCAGCGAAGTTTCGGGCATTTTCAAAGTGAAAATAAAACATGCCACATCAATGTTAGATGCTATAATATGAGATTCCTTGGATAGATTAACTGACTTCCGAATCAAATAATTTTTGCGCGGTTCTATCTTGGTAATCCATGCAATATCATCACTTTCTAACTGAAATTCGACAAAGTCACCCACAGCAAGTGGATTGGTAAGTCTGGATTTTTGCAATTTGAATTTGCCTCTAATCCTAGCTTCAAAAGACTTTTGGGTCTCAAGTTCCAAAACTTGATACCAACTTCCTGTCGATTTTGTAATAAGTCCTTTCAAATTTTCAGCTACTTTTGGTCAATCATGATATTATTCTGTACTTCGATAGACGCCTCATGAATCGCCTTGAAGACTTTTTCTATAAATTCCTTGGACATCCCACTTTCTCTCGCCTTTTGCTCAGCATAATTGGTGATTTCTTGCCAACGTTCTGGTTGAAAGATAGCGATATTATTTTGTTTTTTAATCATTCCAATTTTTTCTGAAACCTTCATTCTTTCAGCTAACATCTGAATCAATTGAAAATCCAAATCCGAAATTAAAGTTCGGTGTTTTCCTAGTTCGTTTTCATATCCTGAAATATCAGATTTTCTGATAACCAAACTAGAAATCAATTGAGCTAGAGTTTCTGGAGTTATCTGCTGATCTGCATCGCTCCAACCATTGTCTGGATCAGGATGGGTCTCAATCATCGCACCTTCGTAACCTACATTAATGGCTTCTTGAGTCACCTCTTTCAATAGAACTCGATTTCCGCAAATATGTGAAGGGTCAATAATTAAAGGTATATTAGGGAATCTATTTTTGAAATCTAAAGCAATTTGCCAATTGGGAACATTACGAAATTTTGTTTTCTGATAAGTAGAAAATCCACGGTGGATAGCTCCTATATTTTGTACATCTTGCGCCAAAAGTCTTTCCATTGCACCAATCCACAATGACAAATCCGGATTAACTGGATTTTTCACCAAAACTATTTTGTCAGTTCCTTTGATGGCTTCCGCAATTTCCTGAACTGTAAACGGATTAACTGTTGATCGAGCTCCAATCCAAAGGATATCTACATCTGCATTAATTGCAGCTTCTGCATGGTGTGCATTAGCGATTTCAGTAGCAGTTGGATAACCATATTCTTCTTTAACTTTTTTCAGCCAAGAAAGTCCAATTTCGCCAACACCTTCAAAACAATTAGGCTTGGTTCTTGGTTTCCAAATTCCAGCACGAAAAACTTGGACATTCGCATTGGACTCCTTCATTCTTCTTGCTGTCTCCAACATTTGAGACTCGCTTTCAGCGCTACAAGGACCAGCAATAATAAGGGGTTGAGGAAAAGACTTTAGTTTTTCGTTTTTAATTTCGTTAAGCTCCATAATGTTCAATCTTCGTTTAAGCCGATAAAAGTAATGAAAAAATTGAAAAACAATCACCCCAAGGCGTCAAAATGATGACGTTAAGTGCTAAAAATGATTGTTTTTTTTGTACTTTAGTTCTGTCAAATTGTGACTTGATGAAAATTATGCATTCTATAGTCCATATGATAACACAATGACTGACTTTTTGAGATTTTTTCTTCCTATTTATTTCATTATTTATTTTGGAATAGCTTTCGTTCTTAAAAGCATCATCGTCGCAAAGCGAATTGGCAAGAGTCCTCTTGTTTTGCCTAAAGACGATAGCGCCTATGGTTTTATAGGTCGATATTTTAAGATTACATTGATTGGTCTTTTCATTTATATTTTGGTTTATTCATTTTATCCCTCATTTTATCCTAACTTTTTACCGATAAAGTGTTTACAAACAGCGGTTTTACAGTGTTTCGGAATTGCATTTCTTGTTATAGGGTTGTTTTGGACTATCATCGCAGAACGAGATATCAAAAACTCTTGGAGAATCGGTATTGATAATGACACCAAAACGGAGCTGATAACCTCGGGGCTTTTTAAGATTTCACGGAACCCAATTTTTTTAGGAATGATATTGAGCCTAATTGGAGTTTTCTTTGTTACTCCCAATGCAATGACAGGGCTTTTGATGATATTGGGATACGTATTGATTCAAATTCAAATTAGACTTGAGGAAGAATTTCTTACTAAAGAAAATGGTCAAATTTATCTTGAATACAAGAAGAAAGTGAGAAGGCTCATTTAGCTTTTTAGAAAATATAAGGTTTGTCATTAGCTTATTAATATTAGAGGAACCATTAATTTTTCATTAAATTAGTGCCTTCAAAAAACGGAGAAAATATTTCCTTCCTATATTTTGATTAAAGGAATAATTTTAAATTATTATGTTATCGAAGAAAACCAAATACGCGATTAATGCGCTTGTTTTTATAGCTAAAAATCAAGAGGACCAGCCAATTGCGGTTAGCAGAATCTCCGCCGAACAGAATATTCCTCAGAAGTTTCTTGAGTCCATCTTGACCGAACTCAAGAACGCTAGAATTCTTAATAGCAAGAAAGGGAAATATGGCGGATACTCGCTTAACGGAAAGCCTGAAGATATTAATATGGCCAAAATTATGAGACTTTTTGATGGAGCAATAGGTCTTCTTCCATGTGTTACCTATGATTATTACGAACGTTGTGAAGAGTGTATTGATGAGGAGACTTGTGGAATTCGTCAAGTTGCGATGGAGATTAGAAACGAGACTGTTGACAGACTCAAGGCGGCTACCCTTTCGGACATTATTAAAAGAGAGCAGATAAAGAAGAAATAATTTTTTTAAATTTAACTCCTATTAATTTGGTAGGAATAATAGGATTATATAATTTTGCGGATGTAAATTCTGATTTATGCGTCGAATTGGCTTCACATTTTTGTTTCTATTTATTCAACTTTTTTGCACTTCATCGTCGATGAAAGCTCAAAAGAATGTGGATACGCAGAGTCTTCTTTGGGCAAGATATAACCTAAAAATTCAGCTGAATGATAATTATCAAATCAGGCAAGAAATTGATGAAAGAACCTACTGGTTTCCTTGGAGGCAACATCAATTAGTTTTAAGAACAATGGCTGAAAGAAAATTAGCCAAAGGATGGAATGTAGCTGCAGGGCTTACTTATTTGCAGCAATCTTTACCACATGATCCAACAGTTAAAGAATTCAATAACCAAGCAGAGTTAAGACCACTAATTGAGATTGCTTACAAGCAAAATTTAAACGAGAAATTAAGTCTGCATCACCGCTATTGGAGTGAGTTTCGATTTTTTGAACTTCCTGACGGCTCCTTTCAATACAGCAACAATCGTTCTCGTTACAAATTGGAAGTGGGCTACTCTCCCATTCCAGAAGTAACGCTAAAGGCATTTGACGAAATTTTCATCAATATTGGAAATAGAGTTGTTTACAATGTATTTGACCAAAATCGTTACGGTTTTAGTGTTCAATATATGCCAAAATCCAATTTCGGATTTGAGCTGGGTTACCTCAACTGGTTTCAGCAAAGGATTTCTGGGGTTGATTTCTATAACCGAAATATCATGCGATTCACCATTCATCACACTTTGAATTTTAAAAAATTAAACAAATAGAGTTATGTCAGAGCTATTTAATATTCTAACAATTCCTTTTCTTTTAGCGATGTTTCTTGCCGTTAATATGGGTGGAAGTGGTACTGCTCCCTCCTTTTCAGCAGCTTATGGAGCTAACGTTGTCAAAAAAACGATTATTCCTGGTCTTTTTGGAGTCATGGTACTAATGGGAGCCTTAATTGCTGGAAAAGAAGTTTCACTAACTCTGGGTAAAGGACTGTTGGAGCAGGAATATTTCACACCTCTTAATACTTCTATCATTCTGTTTTCCATTGGTTTATCATTACTTATCGCTAATCTATTAGGTGTTCCGCAATCCACGAGTCACGCCACGGTTCTTTCCATTGCTGGAGCAGCAGCGGCATTGGATGGACTTAATACCAATAAATTATTTTATGAAATTATCCCAACCTGGGTCATTCTTCCTTTTGTCTCATTTTTTATTATGTTGGGTCTAACAAAATGGATTTTTCCTATTTTGAAAGATAAAGTATTTACTGACGATTACAGTCATCTGCAAGAACACAAAGGACTGAAGGCTTTGTTGATTATTTCTTCCATGTATGTCGCCTTTTCTATTGGTGCCAATAATGTTGCGAATGCGGCAGCTCCTATTGCTTCTTTGACTGCGAACGAAATTGGGCACGAAGCTATTCAGAATTTTCTTCCTATTATTATTCTATCGGTATTAATTGTTGCGCCATGTTTTGCGATCGGAAGTTCGCTTTTGGGACATAAAGTGACCGAAAAAACGGGAAAAGATATTGTCGATGTAACTCCATTTTACGCCACAATTATTGCGATGATTACTGCAAGTTTACTGCTTTTGGCTTCCCTAACAAAGGGGATTCCGACATCTTTGGTTCAGTTGAATGGTGCTGCTTTTATTGCTTTAAGCATTAGTAAAAATGGACTTAAAGATACTTTCCAAAACAAAACAGTGAAACAGGCCTTTATCGTTTGGGGGATTGCACCCGTTTTTGCCTTTGTTTTGACTTTCGTTTTAATAAGTATCTTCAAATAGTAGTTTCAATTTTTTAAATATTCTCTTTCTTCAAACTCAATTGATTGAATGAAAAATTGTTGAATTTTATGTAAATTCAACCAATAAAATTCATTTTAATGAAAAAGTGGTTGAAGCGAACATTATATACATTTGTTGGACTTTACTTATTGGTTTGCGGACTCCTCTATTTCTTTCAGGAGAATATTATTTTCTTGCCCGAAAAGCTCAAAAAAAATTACCAATTTCAATTTGAAGGCGATTATGAAGAAATGAATGTCCAAATGAAAGATGGAAGTCTGATTAATGGATTATTATTCAAAGTTCCTGAATCCAAAGGTTTGATATTTTATCTTCATGGAAATGCCGGTTCTCTTAGTACATGGGGAAATGTCGCACCACTTTACAACCAATTGGGATACGATATTTTTATCCTTGATTATCCTGGTTTTGGGAAAAGTGAGAGTCAAATTTCCAGTGAGAAACAAATCTTTGAAGGAAATCAAGCAGCTTATGATGAACTGAAAAAACGGTACAACGAAGATAAAATTATTGTTTTGGGATATTCCATTGGGACAGGAATGGCATCTGAAAATCATCCACAACTTCTTATTTTACAAGCGCCTTATTACAATCTGAAGACAGTCATGAAAAGTAGATTTCCCATTATTCCGACATTTCTGTTGAAATATGAGATGAAAACGAATGAATATCTCAAAAATTGCAAAATGCCAGTTGTCATTTTTCATGGAGACCATGATCAAGTTATTGATCATGAATCATCCAAAATGCTACAAAAAGAGTTCAAGAAAGGAGACTCTTTAATTACTTTGCGTGGTCAAGGCCACAATGGGATGACGGATAACTTAGAGTATCAGATGGAACTTGCGAGAATCTTGTCGAAACTTCCTTAAATTGGAATTTCCTATCCTAAATTTTGAATTTCAAATGTTATTTTTTCAGTAATTTTAAAATGAATATCCGTAAAGTTGCCTAGAATTC
>NZ_JBYVEB010000132.1:0-6979 GCF_058117085.1 Chryseobacterium sp. CG10_8
TGCCTAATTCAACAATTTTATATAGGAGAAAAAAGGGATTTCAATTTTGAAATCTCTTTTTTTGTCTCCTCAGTCAACTAAAAAGTTCGGTGATAATCCACCCCTACCAAATCACTATAGTTAGATCTTAATAATTTGTCATAATATATTTGTTTGTCATTCTGAGCACAGACTGAAGGTCTGCGAACGAAGTTCTGAAGTGGAGTTGAAGAATCTATATAGATGATTCCTTCGTCAGCATGACATTTTAAATAGATTTGACTATAGTAGAAACAGGTATTAGCTAACATTTATAAAGAAAAAAGGCTAAAACTTGAAGTTACCCGACACATTTTTGTCCTTTACCTCAATTTTTTTTGAGCCGGTTTTTTTTTGTTCACCTTTGATTCAACAAAATGAAAGAATTAAAAACAATTCTACATTAAAACTATCTATCAAACGAGTTTTTAACCCTTTAAACTGAAAAATTATGAAGCCTATCAACAGAAAAGACTTTTTAAAAAGTTTAGGATTAGCTGGAGTAACCATCGCCGCAGCGCCTGTGTTTGCTCATTGTAGAAATGACGATGATGCGACTTCATCATCTGGAAGCAGCTCTTCCGGAACCTCAGGATCAAGTGGATCTTCTGGGTCAACAGGTTCAACTGGATGCTCTGTAACCAACTCCGAAACAGAAGGACCCTTTCCAACAAAAACACCTTCTGGATTGGTAAGAACCAACATCGTTGGTGACAGAAGCGGAGTTGCCTTAACCATTAGTATCACGATTCAGAACATCAATAATAGTTGTGCAGCTCTGGAAGGAGCTTTAGTCGACATTTGGCATTGTGACAAAGACGGATATTATTCGCAATACGGTGGAACTTCTATGCAAAGTGTGGATTACACCAGTAACAATTTCCTAAGAGGAAGACAAGTGACCAATGCTAATGGTTTGGTTACTTTCACTTCCATATTTCCAGGATGGTATCAAAGCCGAGCAACTCACATCCATGTCCATATCTACAAAGCAGATGGAACATCGTTGTTGGTGACTCAGATTGCCTTCCCAGAAGGAAGCAGCAGTGCGGTTGTTGCTGTTAATGCAGCTACTTCTTATGGTTACACCAAAGGAATGTCTGGTTACACTTACAATGCAAGTGATAATGTCTTCAGTGATGGCACTTCTAACGAAATGAGTAGCATCACAGGAAGTGTAAGTGCAGGTTATGCGTTAACACACACGATTAAAGTATCTGCATAACACCAAGAATTTTAAACATATTTCATTAATTAAGAGTCCAAAAAGAGTAAAGAGATGTTAGTACAAACTCCTTCAAAGATTTATAAGTCCGACTTTAGAACTTGGTCAGGAAACGAAGAATATGCAACAGCATATCTAATGAAGAATGAAGAAAAAAGTGGAGTTCTGCAAAGTGTTTGCGAAGTTATTTGCGAACCAGAAGCCGAATTTCGAATGAACTTTGATGGCAAAAAAACACTAATTCTCTTTCCTCTCTATGGTGAAGTGATTGTTAATGATTATTACGAATCAATTTCAGCAGGCGAAACGCTGACGATTAATGCCAAAAAAGGAGACTTGCTGATTATTAAGAATCTTCTTAATACAGACCAAGCGGATTTCTTAATTTTCGAATTCAATTTCTGTGAACTGTCACAGAAGTTTAGCAAAAATACTTTAGACTTTAGCAACCGAAATAATATGTTGCCGATTTCCAAAAGTGTAGAGATCCCAAATTTTGTAGGAATATTCGACCTAAGGTCAGAAGGTTTTTATCAACTAAAGAAATCTGAAAAATCAGTTTTTGCGTTGGTGATCCAAGGAGCATTCGAGTTTCAAAATAGATTATTGGAAACGAGAGATGGGCTACTTCTTTGGGGAATCGAAGAGTTAGAATTCGAAGCATTGAGTGAGAATGCATTGGTCCTTTTCATGGAAGTCTAATGAGTAATGTCAGAAGGAAATATTGTAGAAAGAGCATCATTAACTAAGAAATATAAGTTTTACAAGTGCAACCAACTTACCCTAATCCGTTCCGTCAAGAAACCTCATTTCCTATAAATCTAAGCGAATCTTCGATAGTTTCTATAGAATTATACGACTTAATCGGCAAAATGGTAGCCTCAATAATCGAAAGAAAAAAAATGAATACTGGACAACATAACATCAAAGTATCCAGAAATCAACTAAAATCAGGGTGGTATATGGCAAAAATATCCGTGGAAAACACCAAAGGAAAATTTGTCGAGACCCTAAAGATAATGGTGAAATAGTATTTCACTCATCATTCGTGTTTGCGGGGTAGTTGATAAGACTACCCTGTTTTTATTAAACTTGAAATTATGAAAAAGATAAGATTTGCATTCCGTATTGTTATCGACCAAAATTCTGAAATGGTTTGGGATCGATATGTTTTTGAAGATACTTATTTTGAATACAAAATTCAGCATCAGGTTTTTGACGACAAAGAAAATTCGGTGAAGAATTATTGGGAGCTTTTACAAAAAAATCCCAATGCAGAACGCATTCCATTTTTACTTAGCGCTGCTACCAATAATTATGTAGCGCAATTAGGCGGAATCATCAGGAGCTTACCCGATGTATTAGGAACCACTTTTTTCGAATTCGAAAACTACAAACTGGATTTGGTAAGTTCTAATCTTGAAGACCCTTCCAAACACAAAATTGGTTTGACTTTTTTCTCCAAAAAACTCCTATTGTTAGACATTATTGATAACAAATACTTATTAAGCAAAGACATCGAAAAAGAAAATGCTTGGGAAACCTACATGTTTGGCTTTCATCCGCAGGTTTCGATCGCATGGATGGAAAAAATTTAATGCATATTCTTATCGTAAATCACCAAAAAAGAAACTTTCTTTTTGCCTTTTTTCCAATGGTCGTAGATACCGTTCTTGTCATGTTTGGTAGTTCTGCGGTATTCGTATAAGTTAACTTTAAGAAAACCACCAATAACATATTCATCAGCAACAGACATTACGGTGTAAGTCCAATGATTTTCATCACCTGTCTTGTTGTCTAATATTGCCTTCATCAAAGTATGAAATTGCTTTCCCCTTAACGAAACCAAATTCATCCCTTGTTCTTTCGTTTTACCATAACAAATTAACATCAGCCCTAATACCTCAAGATTGACAGGATTATGATTAAGTACCTTTTCGCCCAACGGAATTGCATCTTGATATTTTCCTTCTCTCATTTTTTCATAAAAATTACCTGAGGCTTCTATAATTTCATCAGACTGCTTCTTTGCAGCAAATTGTCCGTAATAAAGATGTTTTGCTTCTATACTATCAAGCGTGGAAGGCAAATGACCAAACTTATAAACCAGCCTTTCGTAGAAATAATTAGAAGTTGAATCCTTCACTTTTGATTGGATTTCCTCGAAATTAATATCCTGACCAAAGCCGAGTGCTCCAAAGAATACAAAACATAAAATAATAATTCGATTCATCGCCTATTTTTATTTAAATGTACACTATTTTTGAAAAACAAAAAACTCCGAAACGAGTCCGGAGTTCATATAATATCTTTGAAATATTTCTTTTACTTTTTCAAATATTCATTAAAGTAATCGGTTACCTTTTGCATCAGATGTACTCGGTCCTTGCCTCTTACATTGTGCTCATGACCAGGATAGACAAAATAATCCATTTGTACTCCATTGTCGACCGCAGACTTCAAAAACTTTATCGAATGTTGCCAAACAACAACATCATCTTGCGCTCCATGAATCATTAGTAAATGTCCTTTCAAATTCTGAACTTTATCCAACAAATTTGCTTTTGCATAACCGTCAGGATTTTCTTGAGGTGTATCCATATATCGCTCGGTGTACATAATTTCATACATATTCCAATCGATAACTGGTCCTCCCGCAACTCCAACCTTAAAGACATCTGGATGCTTCAACATAAAACTCGTTGTCATAAATCCACCAAAACTCCAACCATGGATACCCATTCTGGTGCTATCAATAAAAGGAAGTGACTTGAGATACTCCACGCCTTTCATTTGATCCTTCATTTCGGTTTCGCCAAGATGTCTATAGACTGCTTGTTCAAAATCCAAACCTCTGTTAGAAGACCCTCTTCCATCCATCGTATAGACAAAATAGCCATTTTGAGCCATATATTCGTACCATAAATTTCCTGAAGCAGGAAAAGAATTAGTCACCAACTGAACGTGCGGACCATTATATAAATACACAATTACAGGATATTTTCTATTTGGATTAAAATGAGTTGGATAAATTAACTTTCCATAAAGCGGAGTCCCGTCATCAGCCTTTAGATTAACATCCTTCACTTCTGGACGGTCATAATTTTTCAACGGATTCTCGGCGGAAAGAATATTTTCAGCTTTAAGATTTTGGGTATTAATCAAGTTAACTTTCCTTGGTGTATTGGCATTGCTGTAGCTGTCATACAACCAATTTCCATCTTTACTAAGAATTCCAAAATGGACTCCTGCATCGCTATCCAATCTTTCGACACGATAATTATTCCAATTAACTTTATACAAATGCCTTTCCTTTGGAGATTCTTTAGTAGAGGTAAAATAAATATCCTTTTTCTTCTCATTGAAGCCTAAAATCTCATTCACCAACCAATCTCCTTTGGTAAGTTGTGCAACAAGTCCCTTTTCCAAATTATAGTGATAAAGGTGATTGTAACTACTTCTCTGACTTTGCCAAATAAAATCTGTCGTTGAATTCGGAAAAAACACCGCTGAATTTTGAGGCTCAACATATTTATCGTTTTGCTCTTCAAACAATGTTTTAATGAAGCTTCCGCTTGCTGCATCATATTGATTGAATTTCAAATGATTCTGTCCGCGATTCAATACTCCCACAAAAATATATTTAGAATCAGGACTCCAAGTAACCGCAGTTAAATACTGCTCTGGATCACCTTCAATATTGAGAAATTGCGTCGTTTTGTTTTTAAAATCATAAACACCCAATTTCACCTCATGAGATTTTCCTCCAGCCATTGGATATTTAATATTATGATTTTGAGCTGGAGTCACGCTCCAATCGACAACAGGATAATCCTTGACCATTGACTGATCCATTCGATAAAAAGCCAATTTATCATGATTAGGAGCAGGAAACAATCCTCCAGAAATCCCAAACTCACTTCTATGAACAGTCTGTCCATTCACAACACCTTCATTCTGGTCATTGGTAATTGCTACTTCTTCCCCGTTCTTGAAATAGTAAATGTTGTTTTTCTTGGTATAAACAAAAGACTCTTTATCATTCAAAAAAGTAACATTTTCAGCATCATCATTCAGTTTAGAAAAGCTCTTTACCGTCCAATCATTTCCATTTTTCTTCAACCAAAAATACTCCGAACCCTTAGTGAAATATCCCTTATCCGACCCAGTAAAAGTAACAGCAGGCATGGACTTCAATTGATCTTGTGTTGAACGACTCTTGTTCAGTTGATTCAAAGAAACAAGAGTATCTGCTTTACCACTTTTGATATTAGTAATGAGATAGGCGTTTTTGACCGCTTGAACATAACTTTTACCATCATCGGTCCACGAAAACTGCGAAACATTCTTGATAGCAAGATTACTACGCAATCCGTTGACAGCCTCCGCCATCGTGAATTTTTGTTGTTGACCAAATGAAAACTGCGCGATGCAGAGCAATGCAATTGAATAGGATATTAATTTCATTTCATTTAAAATATGACTCCCAAAAATAATAAATTCCTACTACATTTCTGTTCCAAGAGAAATTAAAACAAGAAAAATCTATATCAGTGAACATACTTTATTGCAATCAGAAAGATCGCCAAAAAAAGAATTTCTAGAATGTCCCCCTTTACAAAAATAACTCAATCACCACTTACAGTCTAGATGGCGGAATGTTCCCTTGGTAATTTTTTATTCTTCCTCATAACTGAATTCTTCATATTATTCTAATAATATTGATAGGTCGTATTCCTTCAACAAACAATATTTAATTTATTTTTTCGCAGACTCGTAGCACTTGTCATCAAACAATTTGCCGATGACATTTCAACATATCCCATTTTACTGAGACTCTATTTTATTTGTACAACTTGTAAGTTATACAGTTTTGGTTTCATTAAAGTTAATTGTTAATCCTGAAAATCAGTGTATTTCCCACAATTTTTCTTCATGCTTCTTCAGCAATAGAAATATTATCTGTACTTTTGTCAAAAATATAAGCGAATTCATGTTTTTATCAAACTGAATTAAACTAGTAATTTTACAATAAAAAAATCCGGACGTTAATCCGGACTCACACAGATGACACCATTAAAATAAAATGAAAGTCTATTATAATAATAGACTCAAATCGTCTACTCTTTTTTAATCTAATGGTTATCTAAATTTCACCTAGAAATTTTTTAGATTTAAGGTTTCCAAAAGCTCCATTTGGTTCCGTTGAAAACTGCAAGGCGTTTTGCCCCTGATTTATTTACATAAACCATCATACCAGGACTTGGACTTGGTATTAAGTTAACATCCTCAACGATGGGTAAAACCATTGCTTTGGTGGCACTCTCTAATACCAAGACTCCATCTGCACTCGCAGTCGCTGAGCCTATGATTGCTTTAGAATCTACCTCTCTGGTTGAAAACAAATTTTGGAATGTTAGTTCAGTAGAAACTGTTCCATCTTGTCCACTTAAGTCTGTCCAACCTGCACTCCCTGATGTCGTGTTCTCATTGTAATACTTTACTCGAGCCTTTAATGGATCCGTGGAATCCAAGATAATTGTTCCAGGAGTAGGTGAACTTGGTAACTCCGTTACATAAGGCAAAATGATTCCTTTGTTCTTGTTCATAGGAAAGTCCAGTAATACAGAAGCAGTACTAAGGTTTCGTTCTTCGTCGCTACCTTTCTTTGCGCCGATAACAACCTGAGCAGAAGCTAAGCCACAGATTGTGGCTAAGCTTAAGGTTAAAATATTT
>NZ_JBYVEB010000133.1:0-6874 GCF_058117085.1 Chryseobacterium sp. CG10_8
ATAGAATATTTATTGGAAGCTAAATTACCAGTCCATGTATAGGTAGTAGTATTACTTCCTACAGTCATACTAATAACCGCAGAAGTCAAATTACTAGTTCCTCTATTATACAATTGTACTCTTTTTATAACAGCTCCACAAACAACATTTTGCTCACATTCTCTTTCTTCTCTTATTTCGGCATCATTAGGAAAAAGCGCAATAGCAACATCTTTAGTTGATGTTTTCAAAGTTGATCTTCTTGGAGAATTATTTATTACTGTAGCCATTCTTTGTGATTGATTAGTTGTAAAAATATTCATACAAGCATCTGGCGTGTAATCCATATAATTTTGCACCATTTCAAACCCAGCAGAATTACAATCGAGTATATTTGTATTACAGGAATAATTGGCAGTATGAGCAGTTGGAGTGTCATTACAATAATCAGTGCCGCAAGACGCATCACCCCAAATATGTCTCAATCCTAAAAAGTGTCCAACTTCATGAGTCATCGTTCTCCCTTTATCAAAACCTGTCGCCAACAAAAAAGTACCGTCATTATAATCACTACTACCAAAATACTGAAAACCAGACACAACTCCGTCAGTTGTTGCTAGACCACCATTTGTATTAAGTCCAGACAATCCAGAACTAGATGGAAACTGAGCATACCCCAGAAGACTAGTAGAAGCAAAATTTACACTCCACATATTCATATACTGTGTCGGATCCCAAATGGTTAAAGGCTTGACATAATTATCTATATTAGTCGTGGACCAAGATTCATTACAAAGGTTCACTCGATCAATTCCATTAGTTGGATTTCCATTAGGATCAACTTTTGCTAGCGCAAACTGAATAAGCGTATCCGCACCCACAGCATTTGTGTTATATCCAGGAGTGCCCGCAAGCTTTCTAAAATCATTATTCATAACTGTTATCTGGGACTGAACTTGCGCATCAGTAATATTGGGAGCTTGTCCAACAGGTTGTCCAAAATGTATAACATGCACCACCACAGGAATTGTAATAACACTTCCACTTTGTGAACGTGACACTTCAGCATTTTTCATCAAAGGAGAAATCCATGCTTCAAACTCTTCATCAGTCATCCTATCTGGATTATTCTTTTGCAAGAATTCTTCATATTCTGTAGTAGCGCAACGAATCACACCATTCATTTTCTTCAAATCTTCCTTTGTATATGTTTTTCCAAAAACAATTGTGTTTTCAGAATCATTCTTAGATTGAGCATTTAGAAATCCTAAACTAAGAAGAGAAAAAAAGAAAAAAATCTTAATCAACTTCAGATTATTCATAATATAAAAATTTAGTTAAATAATTAACGACTAAAAGCTACAAATATATATATATATATATTGTGTATCCACAGGAACAAACCCAAAAAACGCAATCATATTCATATTTCAACCAATACATTTCATTATATTGGCATATTTTTTACTACTTTTATAAAAAAAATTAAAAATGTCCAAATTAAGAATACTATTACTATCTACTTTATTGATAATTTGCTTGAATTGCACAGCACAAAAGAAGGATAAAAGCCCAACAATGTCAATCACTTCAAAAATGAATATAACAAAAATTGAGTTAGAAGAAATGACAAGAGGAGCACGACGAATGTTCATACTAACACCCACCACGAGAGATACGGAAATAAATGGAGAAAAATCATCAGAAAAGTTGACCGATAATGAATGGGCTAGTTATCAAAAACTGGTCTCTACTATAGATTTGAAAAAATTAGACACCTACCCTGCTCCAACAACAAAGCGATTTCATGATGGTGCGATGACAGCCACTCTTAAAATTTCTTCAGATGGGACGACTTATACTTCACAAGCTTTCGATTCTGGAATACCACCAAAAGAATTTGCTGACCTTTACAATGCGATCATTCCGAATCCTAAAACAAAATAGTCTTAAAATTTATAAGCAATATTCCAAGCGAAGCCGACATTAAACTTGGTAGAACTTTTTCCGAATCCTGGGACGATCATCGGCACTATATCGTTTTGCTTTGTAGTAAACAAGATATATCGAGGTTGCGCTTGTACATCAATATAAAAATTAGAATCAAATAATTGAACTCTTCCTCCTACTGCAGCTTCTAACCAATAGGATGATTGATTAGATTTATCAAAGCTCATCGTTGATCCAGAATCTCCGTAACCCCTAACTGGCACCGAAAAATATTCTTGAGAATAAAACGCTCCTCCAAGTTTTGCCCCCGCATAAAAACCATTGAACTCGTTTTCCGCATCTGAAGCTAACATATAAAATCCACCCAACTTAGTGAAAATCCCACTTGCTTCAACATCGTAACCATTCTTAACGTACACATTTTTATCATAACCCAAATCAACTTCGGCATGAACATTCTTTTTGATTTTTGAGGTAACAAATCCTTGGTAAAGTTTTCGATCTCCGAAAAAAGAAACTCCAGTGTTAAGAAGATCCAAACCAACCATAAAGTTAGGTTCGTATTTCCATTTGACCTTCTTCGGTTCTTCTTTCTGCGCAAAGACGGAAGAAAAAAATAAGGTGCTAAAAAAGCAGATAAAGATGAGTTTTGTTTTCATCAACGATTTCATTTTGGTTGGGTTCAATAGCAAGAACTGGATTGGTGTTTCCAAGAGAATAATTTACATTTTTATATATTCTTTTCACACCACAAGCTGGGGAAACATAAGAAGATTCGGTCGTATAATTGATGGTTACTTTAGAAGAAACTCCATTAGAAGCTGTCTTTACATAGATACTTGTTGCTAACGCATCATCCACTCTCAATGGTAACATTACAGAGTCCGTCGAAGTGGTGTTAGAAATTACGCTAACAGCACCATTACCATAATCGACAGAAACAAAAATCGAATCCATGCTCCTCACATTACCTGTGGATTGCGTTTTGAATTTCACTTTCAATCTTGGGGTAGCCTCACCATCCAAACAAATATCATCATCTGTATTGCAACCCAAAAAGAATAAAACAAATACGCAAAAACCAAAAAATATTTTAGACTTCATTTTATTTTTCAATTTCAAGTGATTTCTCGATCCTATATTTCAAATCTTGAAAGTGATATTTCAAAACCTTGTCAGAACCAGAAGAACTTATCTCACCCTTCAAGTCCTCTAAAGTTCCTCTCACGACAGCTAAGACATCTGACTGATCTGCACTAAAACTCTTATTGTCCGAAATCTTGATTAGAGATTCAACAAAGTTTCTTTGCAAATTTCTCTGAAATATATCTGGAGATTTATCTTCAAAAACCATAGTTTTAAGATCTGTCATGTAATCCACCAACTGATAAGCATTATCACCAATAGATTGCGAGTCGTACATCTTTTTCAAAACTCTAATATTGAGAATCCTTTCAAAAACTCGATTTTGAAGTCCTTCCACCACTTCGGTTGAAGATCTTCCTGTTTTTACAAATATATCTTTATTCAATAACCATTCAGGGGTCTGAAAAATATTTTTATTCAAAAACTCTAGTGCTTCCTTCTGATCCCTTTTAGAAACCACCTCATAAACTACACCTGACTGTTCTATCGTTTTTGGCGTTTCCATTTCGCCACCAATATATTTTGAAACATGTCCTAGATATCTCGAAAATTGAGTGGTCACCTGACTATACATTTCATATAGATTACCATAATCTTCGTTGGGTTTTGCAGTCCAACTTTCGAGATTATCTACAATCTTTTTCAAATTTTTGATTCCATAAGTTCCAGCAACCATGGCATTATCTCCAACTTGCTCACTTTGAGACCTCGGATCATAAAAATTAGATTCTGTACCAAACCAAAGTCTTGGATTCTTCAATTTAGAGATCACCCAATTATTGAGTTGTTGTTTCTCTTTTTCTGGAGAATCAAATTCATAAAATCGGCGATACCCCCATTCGATTGCCCAATCATCATAATCACCAATTCTTGGCATTAATCCTTTTTCTCCAATTTTATCTTCTGGTTGCGCTACGTAATTAAATCTAGCATAATCCATAATGGAAGGAGTATGACCATTGGCTTCCACCCACTTTTTATCTCTCAATTTTTCAACTGGAACACTAGAACTTGATCCAAAATTATGTCTCAGTCCTAAAGTATGACCGACTTCGTGTGAAGAAACAAATCTGATTAATTCTCCCATCAATTGATCGTCAAATTCCATTTTTCTAGCCCTTTCATCATTAGGAGAAGCTTGAATAAAATACCAATTTCTTAACAGCAACATCACATTATGATACCAATTGATATGACTTTCTAATATCTCTCCTGTTCTTGGATCTGCAATCGAAGGTCCGGAAGCATTAGGAACATCAGATGGCTTGTAAACAATTCCCGAAAATCTTGCATCTTCCAAACTCCATTCTGGGTCATCCTTCGGATTTGGAACTTTAGCATAGATTGCGTTCTTGAATCCTGCCTTTTCAAAAGCTTTTTGCCAATCATTAACACCTTGCATCAAATAAGGCACCCATTTTTTTGGTGTGGCTGGATCAATATAAAACACGATGGGTTTTGCTGGCTCAACCAATTCCCCTCTTTTATATTTTTCTAAATCTTCAGGCTTGGGTTCTAGCCTCCATCTCTTAATCATCCTCACTTGCTTTACACCTTGAGGATTAAGATCAAAATCCGTATATCCGACCGCAAAATATCCAACTCGAGGATCAAAGTATCTCGCTTGCATTTTATTTTCCGGAAGCAAAACAAAAGAAGAATTGACTTCTACGGTATAATTTCCGCTGATCTCCGGTTTATCAACTCCTGGCGGAAACTTGGCATCTCCTAAAGTTTTAGCAAATGTTTTGGTTGTATTAATTTCAATATTACTCGGGAAAGATTTAATAAAATTGATATAAGATTTATCTTTTTCGAACTTACCTACTTTAAAGTACTTTTTGTAAGCAGGTTCAAAAGAAACCAAATCATTATCCGCATTGACCAAATCAGTAACATCAATGACAACCGACTTCTTATCTTTTCCAAATGCTTTAATTTCCAACGCAGCCACAATCGACTGCAAGTTGTTTCTCGTCACCGACTGATACATATCAGAGGTAGAATCTTTAGCATAGTCATCAAAAGAAATAGAACGAATTAGCACCTTATCGAGAGGGCCTTTTTCGAAAGTAAGAATATTAGATCCTATTTGATCTCCAGCATATCCAGAGGAACCAGAACGCATTTCAGCAGCCGCCTTAGTTAATCTATTGACCACTAAAAACTCTTTCTTAAAAACCTCATCTGGAATCTCGAAATAGAATTTATCCTCAACCTTGTGAACTTTAAATATCCCATCATCTGAAATTGCCTTGTCAGTAATAATTTCTTTGTAAGGCTTGATTTTAGATTTGGTCTTATCCTTAGATTCAGTACCCTCCTTTTTTTCTGTTGTAGCTTTCTTAACGTCGGCGGTATCTTTCTCTTGAGAATGTAAAAAACCAAATGACACCAAACAAAGCGCCAAGGTAATATGCTGTACTAACTTCATTGACATAAAATTTCGATAAAGATAGAAAAAAGCTTGGATACTTACTTTCTCAAAAACAAGAACAAAAAAAATCCCACCGCAAAACGATGGAATTTTGGAAATAAAATAAAAAAAACACTTAATTATAGGGCTTCAAAAACGCCCTTAAAATTTAGTTTATTTTTTAAAAAAATAAAAGGTAAGCCTTTAAAATACATCTAAGTCAAGCATGAAATTGTTTGTAAAAAAAATTGAGTTATTACGATTGGCGAACTGACAAACAATTCTCATGCTTTTGTGTTACCAAAGGCGGGTACCTTTTATTTTATTGAAAAACCAAACAGTATAGTTTATTGCATTTCAAAAAGGTTAGATTTCTATAATGCAGTATTGACAACACCATAATCTACAGTTAGAACAGGCTCATAGAAATTAATCTCTCCATTCATCGCACTTCCTATATACAGCTTAATTCCATTATCAATAATATCTTGGGTAATAATAATTGGCGACAAAACCAACTCGTCTCTAACATAATTGGTCTCTACGGTTCCCACGGCAGTCTTGGTTCCTGTAAACATTAGGTCTTTGATTTTGCGACCAGTGGTACTATCATAACCTCCTGTTGTTAAATTAACTGTAGTATTTCCAGTGAACGCTACAAGACGACAAGACTCTGCATTAGAGGACAATTTTTGAAACTTAAGAGACAAATTAATAGTCATTGTATATCCCAACAACTGCTGAGGAACCACAATTAGACTATTAGTATTATCCCACATTGTTAGATTAAGTGGATTATTCACAATCCGATAATCACCTGTTCCATAGAAGTCTGCATCAAACTTTTTTACCGCAGGACCTGTGGGAGCCACAAGTGGAATACTTGGAGATGTATAAGAATCATTGTCACTTAGCAACATATTCATAGGCTTTACTTGGGACCATAAATTATTAATAACAGTAGTAACAAATGTTACCCATTTAGTTCCATTCCAATAGTAAAATCCCTTACCTGTCAAAAGCTCGCCCTTACCTGTCTGATTAGCGGTAGATGCAGCACTTGTCGCGTAGACAAGGTTTCCCTCATTAACCACACCTGTTGGAACTGGCATGTTATAAATCTGATCACCGGTGTATTTAGGAATCATAATTCCTTCAACTTTATTGACCGGGTCTTTTCCATCAATTTGTAAAGTCGCTTTTGGAGAAATGGTATTGATTCCAACTTGTGCGTTTGTTAGGGCAATGACAAGAACCCCAACCATGCTAAAGAATTTAGCAATATAATTTGTTCTCATTTGTGGTGTTTTATATTTATTACAAATGAACAACAAATCTAAAGCACAAAAAAAGGGGAAAATCCCCCTTTTTATATAATTTTTA
>NZ_JBYVEB010000134.1:0-6728 GCF_058117085.1 Chryseobacterium sp. CG10_8
AATATTTTCTTTATATTCCTTTTTCTTTACAAAATCTGTAATGAGAAATTTAACTCACTAACACATCTCCGGTCATTACCGCAGGAATTTCCACTCCCATAACAGAAAGAATAGATGGTGCAACATCACCCAACTTTCCAAGAGGTTTTAGTTCCCAAGTTTTATTTTTGTCCATTACGATTAACGGAACCAAATTAGTTGAATGCTGTGTATTAGGTGAACCGTCAGGATTAACCATATAATCAGAATTTCCGTGATCTGCTAAAATGAAAACAGTATATCCGTGCTCATAACCTGCAGTCGCCACCTTATTAATACATTCATCCACCACTTCTGCCGCCTTTACTGCTGCTGAAAAAACACCTGTATGACCTACCATATCAGTGTTAGCAAAATTAAGACAGATAAAATCTGCAGTTTCATTCTCGATTTCAGGAACTATTTTTTCAGTAATATCATATGCTGACATTTCCGGTTTCAAGTCATAAGTTGCAACATCCTTTGGACTTGGACACAAAATTCTTCTTTCCTCAGAAAATACTTCCTCACGTCCACCTGAAAAGAAAAATGTAACGTGCGGATATTTTTCAGTTTCAGCAACACGGATTTGAGATTTTCCATTTCTTTCTAAAATTTCACCAAGTGTTTCCGAAAGAACTTCTTCATCAAAAACAACATTCACTCCTTTGAATTCTTTATCATAGTTAGTTAATGTCACATAATAAAGATTGAGTTTGTGCATTCCGAATTCTGGAAAATCCTGTTGAGAAAGCACCTCCGTAATTTCTCTTCCTCTATCTGTTCTGAAATTAAAACAAAAAACAACATCTCCATCTTCGATTTTTGAAACTGGGGTATCATCTCCTTCTACACAAATTATTGGTTTCAAGAATTCATCTGAAACACCTTCGTCGTATGATTTTTGAATCGCTGCAACAGCATCAGTAGTATGCTCTCCAACTCCATTAACTAAAGCATCATAAGCCAACTTCACTCTTTCCCATCTTTTATCACGATCCATCGCATAATAACGTCCAACAACGCTCGCCAACTTCCCCGTAGAGGATTTCATGTGATTCAAAAGCTCTTCAACAAAACCTTTCCCTGAATGTGGATCACAGTCACGACCATCTGTAAATGCGTGTACAAATACATTTTCGTTAAGTCCAAAATCAGAAGCTGCCGTCAACAATCCTTTCAAGTGATTAATATGGGAATGTACTCCACCGTTGGATACCAATCCAATGAAATGAACTTTTTTACCATTTTCTTTAGCAAATTGAAAAGCATCAACAATCGCTTTCTCATTTCCTAAAGTCTTTTGGTCAACTGCCATATTGAGTTTAACCAAATTTTGATATACCACTCTACCAGCTCCAAGATTCATGTGACCTACTTCGGAATTTCCCATTTGACCATCTGGAAGTCCCACTGCAAGACCACTTGCCTGTAATTGTGTGTGTGGAAATTTTTTATAACAAGAATCAATAAATGGTGTGTTTGCTTGATCGATAGCCGAAACAGTTGGATTAGTTCCCATTCCCCAACCGTCGAGAATTGCTAATATTGCTTTTTTTGACATTTTTATTTGTTTTTAAGAGGTGCAAAAATACGAAAAGCAAAATTCAAAGTTGGATAATAAAACCTATTATTTGTCAATTTTGGAGAAATTCTTTAGCAACCTAGCGTTCTAAATCTTTATCTTGAAACATTATCGCGGAAATGTTCTATTTCCATGTAGATAGTATCAACCAAGTAAAAACATAAAAACGCATAGCAACTGATAATGATGAGTTTTATCGCATTGGAGTTTCAGAATTATTATTAATTTTGAAGGATGGATTTACGAGATCAACTTAAGAACTTATTTCCTGATCATGAAGAACAGGATTTTGAAATGCCTGAAGAAAAATTCGTTCAAAAAGAACCTCTTGTTTGTAAATACGAGAAAAAAGGACGTAACGGAAAACCTGTCACTTTGATCGAAGGCTTCGAAGGGAGCGATGACGACCTGAAGATTATTTCAAAAAAAATTAAAACTACTCTCGGAATAGGAGGTTCCGAAAAGGATGGGACCATCATTATCCAAGGGGACAACCGAGACAAAATCATGAAGATCCTTCAAGAAATGGGATACAAAACCAAAAGAGTTGGAGGGTGACATGAATGATGATTGATGATCGATGATGGGTGATGCATGATGAAAATTAGATAACTCGAAACCCAAAACTCCTAACCAAAAACATGTAGCTCGAAACCCAAAACACGCAACTCAAAACGATAAAACAAAAACAAAACTTATGCTTAATAAACTTGCTGCTTCCGAATTGGTACTTAATGAAGATGGAAGCGTGTATCACCTCAATCTTTTACCAGAAGATATTGCGGACAAAATCATGTTGGTGGGTGACCCTGATCGTGTCCCAAAAGTTTCTAAATATTTTGACAAAATTGAAGTTAAAAAGAATAAAAGAGAATTCTATACCCATACTGGAACTTTAAGAGGCGAAAGAATCACCGTGATGTCCACCGGAATCGGCACCGAGAACATTGATATCGTGATGAACGAACTTGATGCTTTGGTTAACATTGATTTGAAAGAAAAAGAATTCAAAACGGAGAAAAAATCGCTTCAATTATTCCGAATGGGAACTTGCGGCTCTGTTAATCCAGATGTTGAAGTAGACAATATGTTAGTTACAGAAAATGTTGTGGGACTCGACGGATTGATGCATTTCTATTCTGATTACGAATTCGAAAATGATTTTTCGAGAAACTTTTTGAAAAAATTTCCTTACGAAAAAGTAAAGTCGATGTTATATTTTTCTGATTGGGCAAAAGAAATATCTGACTATTATAAAGACGCTAAATATTTAGGAAACACAGCAACATTTCCGGGTTTCTACGCTCCGCAAGGAAGACAACTAAGATTACGTGCTATTGACGACCAATTTTTGGAAACCTTAAATGATTTGGGAGTGACCAATTTCGAAATGGAAACCTCAGCGATTTATGCACTATCCAAGCTATTAGGGCATCAAGCAATTACCGTCAATTGCGTTATTGCAAATCGTCGAAGAGGAGAATTTTCTGCAGACCATCACGCATCCGAAAAAATGATGATTGAGTGGGTACTAGAACGAATCATCAAGTAAAATCTAGATAAAAAACGCTGTCCTTGGATAGCGTTTTCCTTTTAATCTTTTCTTTTGGGGTTAGGTAACAAAAAACGCCTTCTCCATCAAAAAACTTTTGATGTTTGCAAAATTAAGATTGACATAAAAATCTTTTTTGTAAATTTATTTCATGCTCCTCGATGTACTTTTCCCTAATCGCTGTATGGAATGCAACAGAATTATTGCTGCATCTGAAGTAGTATGCGAACTCTGTTTCGAGAAAATACAATTCACCCATTTTGACTTCAAAGAAGATCATGTACTCAAACAAAAATGCGTTACCCTATTTCCAACGCAATATGCTTTTGCACTAATGTACTTTCAGCATGAGAGTCTTTCTAGAAAGATAATCCACAGTTTGAAATACGGGAATCGAGAGAAAATCGGTGAAACTCTCGCTAATTGGGCTTCGGAAAAGATTAATCTTCACGAGTTACAACTAGACATCATTGTACCAGTCCCTCTCCACCCTGACAAAGAGAAAAAACGAGGCTACAATCAGTTGAAATTATTTACTAATACACTTTCTAAGAGATTTGAAATTCCAGCTGACCATCATCTTCTAAAACGAAATTTCAGCGCGAAAGAACAAGCTAAAAAGGACAAAATTCATCGAAACGAAACTACAAATCTCTTTTCGCTTACTCAAAAAGTTGAAAACAAACACGTTTTAATTGTCGATGATGTCTTCACGACAGGAAATACGATGAGTA
The DNA here is from genome assembly GCF_058117085.1 of Chryseobacterium sp. CG10_8. Taxonomy (NCBI): domain Bacteria; kingdom Pseudomonadati; phylum Bacteroidota; class Flavobacteriia; order Flavobacteriales; family Weeksellaceae; genus Chryseobacterium; species Chryseobacterium sp. CG10_8. The sequence continues at coordinate 3,890 of NZ_JBYVEB010000134.1, forward strand.
CCATTGCTTGGGAATTTCTGAAAGAAGGAAATAACCAAGTCAGCATCTTGGTAATGGCAATCGATTAATAACAAAAAAAGATTGAAAGCATCACTTTCAATCTTTCCGAAAAGAGCCATCATTGTAATGACCTCTTTCCTTCATTTGTTAATATGAATTGTAATATCTTAGAACAATTGAGTATATACTGCAACACTTACAATAACCACCCATGCTGTAAAAACTAAAACTCCAAAATGTAATTTTGATCTCATAACCTTGTATTTTATTTACTGGTGCAAAGATAATACAAAAATTAAATATTTCGCAAAAAAAATCAATTTTTTTATCAATTCAACAAAACACCTGTAAACCCCTGTAAAATCGTAAAAATCAAATTTAACACCCTTCTAACAACTTCTAAAACCAATTAAAAACTACTTAAACAATCGTTTAAAATATTATCAAATCAACAATTATTATCAAATTTTCATACAAATACATAATTAAACATATGTTTAAAAAAAATACAGCTTTTAACCATGTTAAAAGCTGTATTTTAAAATTTTATTGGATTATTCCTATCAGAAAACGTCTTACCTCTGCAATTTTTCGCCGTAAGATAAATCACCCGCATCTCCTAAACCTGGAGTTATATATCCTTTAGAAGTCAGACTTTCATCAACAGCTCCAATCCAGATTTTCGCTTTAGGATAAGCTTCAGAAAGTGTTCCAATACCTTGTTTGGATGCAATCGCCGCCACAATATGTAATTGAGAAGGTGTACCATGAGTTAGAAGGTCCTTCAATGCCTCAATTAGACTCGCACCTGTTGCCAACATAGGATCAGCAACAATCAATGGACGTCCATCAATATTAGGGCAAGTCAAATAATCTTGTTTGATCGAAAAATAGTCATTAGCATCGTGCTTTCTATACGCAGCAACAAAACCACAGTCCGCTTTATCAAAATAATTAAGAATCCCCTGAAAAAGTGGAACTCCCGCCCTCAGAATAGTTGTAATAACAGGTTGTACAGCAATTTCTTTAACTTTAATAGAGTCCAAAGGTGTAACAATTTCAACTTCCATCTGAGGAAGATCCTTACTGATTTCAAACGCTGAAATTTCACCAATGCGTTCCATATTTCTACGAAATTTCATTCGATCTTGCTGTATATCAACGTTTCTTAAATCGTTAATCCAAGAATTAACAAGTGAAAAATTTTCTGATAAAATACTAACCATCTTTCTGAATCCTAAATATTAATATATGAATTATAAATACTCTGTCAAAACACCTACAAACTCGACAGCCTCACATCAAATCAGACATTATTATTTCTGCCTAAAATAAACTTCAATAGGAACACCAGTGAAACCAAAGTGCTTCCTCAATTGGTTTTCTGTAAATCTTTTATATGGCTCTTTAATATATTGAGGCAAATTACAGAAGAACACAAATTGTGGCGAAGGCGTACCTAACTGAACACAATATTTAATTTTAATAAATTTCCCTTTGTTAGATGGTGGTGGCGTACTTTCAAAAATTGGAAGCATCACTTCATTCAATTTAGAAGTTTTGATCTTTTTCTTTCTATTTTCATAGACTTCCATCGCCACTTCTACAGCTTTCATGATTCTTTGCTTGGTCAAAGCAGATACAAAAACAATAGGAATATCCTGAAACTGTCCGATTTTGTTTTTAATAGAATTTTCGAAATCTCGGATAGTATTGGTCTTTTTGTCCTCTACCAAGTCCCATTTATTGACCAGGATAACGATTCCTTTTCTGTTTTTTTGAGCAATTCCAAAGATGTTCATGTCCTGAGATTCCCAACCTTGAGTTGCATCAACCATAATAATAACGACGTCAGAATTTTCAATCGCTCGAACCGAACGCATCACAGAGTAAAACTCCAAATCTTCGTTCACTTTGGATTTTCTTCTCATTCCAGCGGTGTCCACCAATACGAACTCGTGCCCGAATTTATTATACAAAGACGAAATTGAATCTCTTGTAGTTCCTGCAATATCTGTAACAATGTTTCTTTCGTTATCAAGCAAAGCATTAGTTAAAGTCGATTTACCAACGTTAGGTCGCCCTGCAATTGTGATTTTTGGAAGTCCTTCAAAAGGATCTTTGTAATCTGTTGTAGGAAATTCTCCAACGACATCATCTAATAATTCTCCAGTACCAGAACCTGTTGCTGATGAAACAGTGAAATATTTCTCGATTCCTAATTGATAAAACTCGGTCGCAGCCAATTCTTCCTTCGATGAATCTACTTTGTTGACAACAAGATATGTAGGTTTGTTTGCACGACGAAGCATTTCGAAAATCTCTTTGTCCGTGTCAGTTAGGCCTTCTTCTACATTCACCATGAAAATAACAGAAGTCGCCTCATCAATCGCTAACTGTACTTGCTTGTCGATTTCTTCTTGAAAAATATCTTCGGTGTTAACTTCGTAACCACCTGTATCAATAACAGTAAATTCGACTCCATTCCAGTCAGATTTACCATAATGACGGTCTCTGGTTACTCCAGAAGTAGAATCTACAATAGCTTCTCTCCTTTCTAATAAACGATTAAATAATGTGGATTTTCCTACGTTGGGACGCCCAACAATTGCAACGATATTGCTCATAAAAATTTTGTTTCTTTCGCTTCAATCTTTTTGATTCTAAAGAAGCCTTATGTTAAGAATGGGTAACTCGGTCCTTCCGAGCCCAAAAATTTTTGCAAAGGTAAGAATTTTAACGCAGGAAATAAAAAAATGCTCCAATCTACTATAGCAACTCACACATAAAATCTTGAAGTCAATACGATTATTAAATTTAGTTATTTGAAATAATCGTT
>NZ_JBYVEB010000135.1:0-6294 GCF_058117085.1 Chryseobacterium sp. CG10_8
GAGTTGGTAACAGCAAGTGGAACGGTAACCGTGGGTGTTGGCTCTACAGCAAGCAACCAAAATTTAGGTGTAACAGTAGATACCACTGGAGTACCAACGATAGTGAACTCAGGAGAAGCTGCAGATATTGGAGCAGACCAAGGACAGGGAGTTGGAAGCTCTCTAAATCCTAAAGCATGCGCTTCCTCAATGGTGCCGTTTTCCAACTGTCCAGTAGAAGGATTTTTATCCGAAACTCCACTTTCAACAGATCAGTTTACCAATATACATTACATTAACCCAACTACCGGTTCATTAACGAACCTAACGACAGTACCATTTAGAATAAATTCAATGGGGTTTAACTCGAAAGATGGTCTTTTGTACGCAAGAATTGAAGGAGCTGTTGCTGCTGATACGAATATTTCGGTTATTGCAATAGACTCTAATGGAAGCTGGATACAGTATGGACCAACCATCCCAGGAATGCCTGTTACTCAAGCCGGTAATGTCGGAGATGTAGATGGAAATGGTCGTTTGCATATAACTAGTGCTTCATCAACAAGTACCGTTTCAGTAGTGGATGTAACCTATGGTAGCCCTACTTACATGACTGTTGTAAGCGTATATAACAAAACAGGAGCTATCGGTCTTGATATGGCTTATAATTCTGCAGATGGATTATTTTATAGTATTAGAAATACCACAGGTGAGTTAGTAAAGATGAACCCTACTACAGGTGTGATTACTTCTGTAGGTTTTTTATCTGGATTAACCAGCAGATATGGAGCACTATACATGTCATCTAATAATATCATGTATGCCACGGATAATTTGAGTGGCGATGTTTACAAAGTTGATTTAACAAGTGTTACTGCAGTTTTAACCGGAAGCACTGGAATAACAAATCAAGGAAACAATGACGGAGCAAAATGTCCTGAAGGAGCTTGTTATAACAATGCATTTACAACAACTACAGGCGTAGATACCAAACATGGCATTACCTTGTTGCAAAGAGCAGGAGGTCATAATAATGCAGACAATATCTCCTCAACAGACTGGCCTATGGTTAGGAAATCTGCCCATACGGTTTTAGAGAGTAACACGAAAGGCTTTGTGATTACCAGAGTCTCTACAAGTGAACTAAGTCTTATTAGCGATCCTGTGGATGGAATGATGGTTTATGATACGACAGCCAAATGTTTGAAAATTTATACGGTAGATGAATCTAACTCAGCCAACAACGCTTGGAAGTGTTACACCACACCTGCCTGTCCATAAATATCAAGAAAATTAAATCTCCGAAGGAAAGTGATTTTTCTTTCCTTTGGGTTTTACTTCAGTAAAAAAATAAAGAATAAGAAAATGAAAAAAATAATCACGATATTATCCATATTATTCATTACAATAGAAGGATATTCACAAGTCATCATAGGAGATGCCGTAGGAACGGCATCCAATAAAACATCGGTTTTACTAGAGTTTGCCAATACCAATAATAAAGGCATCATCTTACCCTATGTACGAACACTTCCTAGTGCACCAACAGAAGGTACAATATTGTTGGATGCAAGCACAGCCACAACAGCCAGAGTAAAATATTACAACGGAACATGGCAAGATTTAAGTGGGCAAGATGCGGATGTGAGTACAGCATTATCAAATCAACCAACACAAACAGAAGTTTCAGAGGTTATCGGTTCCAAGGCAATTATTGGTGCTTCCACTAGTGCAGCAGATGGTGTATTGGTGTTAGAATCTACTACCAAAGCCATGGTGTTACCTGTTGTATCAGATACCAACAATGTTCCAAGTCCATCCCCTGGAATGATGGTGTACATCAACAAAGCGGGAGCAAAACGCTTAGCTGTATTCAATGGCAGCAAATGGAGCTACTGGAAACCGTAAGAAGATAGAATAGTATCAGATAAAGCAAACCTCCCAAGAAATCTTGGGAGGTTTTTGCATCCTATTAATCCTTACTTTCCTACTGCTGCTTGACATGATAAATCGTTAGTATTAATACTTCAAAAAAAGCAGCATCTGTTTTGAAAAACGAATGTTTAATAGATAATACAATAGTGATTTTATTGAATTAGTTAAGTAGATAATCCCAAAGTCCTGAAAACCATCTTCTTCTCTTTTTGATAAGTACTATTTTGAATATTAGGATACAGTTTACTTTTTCAAGGTTCTACAATCTATAGTAAGCAAATGTGCAAAATAAAACATCAATCAAAAAGTTGCAATTAAAGTATAATTAGTATAGCCATAATGCTTTATTGGTAATCAATGTATTGTAACATGCTAATTTTTACGATGACAATGCAAAAACTATGGAATATGTTTAGTAAAAAGAGATTTGCTTGTAAAAGTTTTCAATCATATTGGATATAGAGTTGATTTCAATAAATTCAAAATGCATTAACACTTTTAACGGTTTTCATATACAAGAAAAACTCGTATCAAATTTTTTAATTCTTGAAAGAAATACAGATTCGTAAATGTATTTAATAATGAAATTATTTACGAGTTTGAAAGCTGTTTTTTTGTATTGTATTCAAGCAAGAGAAATTAATGAGAATATGAGTTGAAATTGGAAAGGAATACTTCTTGGACTAAGGTTAACTATAGAAAACAAAATATTTATGAAGATTATGACAAGATTACCTTATAATGGCGGTAAATCCTTAAAGTTTAATTTATTTTTTGTATTGGAATTTTCCCAAAAAATAGAAATTGTAGATTAGAATTTCCATATTTTGGAATTTTATTGAAAGTTTAGAATTTCGAAAAATGGAAAATTAAGGGGCCTGAAATTTATTTTATAAAAACTCTTTTTCAAGATTAAAATTTAACAAATGAAAATCAAAAATTTATTACTTTACAAACAAATAAGCAAGATAACTATATTCACTTTGCTTATATTATTTATTTCTGTAAAAGCACAGTATGGAAATAATGATGATTATGATGGAGATGGTATCATCAATAGTATTGATTTAGATGATGATAATGATGGAATATTGGATGTTAATGAAAATGTACTATGTAGTGGTAGTAATATAGCCACACATTTTGCAAACCTTGTTGTAAATACTACTACAGGGACAGGAACTGCTGACATTGTAGATGCTGCAAATGTAAAAATAGGGTCAATTACATTAAGTATTCCTACGGGATCACCTTTAATTGTTATAAATCCTTCAAACTCGTCGAAATTATCTTTCAAAAGTAACTCAGCTTGCCCATCTGCACCAAATTATACAACGGGGACTTACTCATGGGTAATTACTACTGATGCGGGAAAACGTATTGATGGAGGTATCCAATTTACTAGTAAATCTGATTATACTGGTACTGGTTTTGTAGGGTATAACAATTTTAAAACATTTAAGGTTAATACAACAGGCAATAATGTAATTGTTAATAACAACACTTATCTTACTACTTATTCAGTTGGTTCTACTTTGCCCAATAATACAACAATAACATCTACATTAACTCAAATAATTCCTTCACAGGCACCTGGATTTGTGCTTAATTATCCAATAAATACATCTTCAACTACATCATCTTCATTTACTAAATTAGATTGTTCTCCAGATGGTACATCATTGGCAAATGAGACCCACGATTTAATATTGACAGCAAATGGATGTAACTCCTCAAGTGATATAGATGGCGATGGCATTCCAAATTCATTTGATTTAGATAGTGATAATGATGGTTGTCCAGATGCATTGGAAGGAGGTACTGGTTTTACCTACACTAATTTAGTAAGTTCCTCTCTTCCTGGAGGAAATACAGGAGCTACGAGTGGTACCTACAACCTGCCTGTTGTTTTAAATTTAGGCAATAACGTAGGAAGCACAGGTACTACAATGGGAGTCCCAACTATTGCAGGAACAGGACAAACTATTGGAAGTGCACAAAATTCAGCAATAAAATCTGCGGAGTGTGATCCTTGTAATCCTGCAAGTTCTTTGTTTGTTGATTCCGATGGAGACAACGTTGGTAATACCTGCGATTTAGATGATGATAATGATGGGATTTTGGATACCATAGAATGTGGAATTACTGAATCTATACCCAATATTTCTAGTACGGTTCCTTGTTCTAATTCTAGTAACCTTAATGTAGGGGCAACAATTCCAAATGATAAAATTAGGGTTAGATATTGGGATGGAACTTCTGGTCATGATGCTTCAACTAATAATTCTGGAACTTTTGATTATCAAGATTGGTGTTATAAGGCGGAATTACCTATTGTTAATTCTGTAGCACAAACTCCAACAACGGAATTTTTAACAAGTTCGTTCCCTGCAAAACCTACAAGTGATTTATTTGGCTATAGTGGAATAGAGTTTACATTTTGGCTTCAACCTGGCAAGTACAAATTTTGTGGAATATGGGATGATGGCCATGAATTATCCTATTCCTCAACTGGAAATCAACAGGATATGAAACTAATGTCCACGGGTGACTACGGAACTAATATAAATTCTAATTGGATCACGATTATTACTCCAACACTGTTTCAGTTTAGAAGTACTGATATCAATAGTTATTATCAAAAAACAGAAGACTTAGAAGTAACACTTTTTGGTGGGATTTGTATGGAAAATGTAGCTTTGAGTTCACTTTCGCAGCCAGTAAATTGTATTGACACCGACGGTGATGGCATTCCAAATTACTTAGATTTAGACTCAGATAACGATGGTTGTCTGGATGCGATTGAAGGAGATGAAAATGTAACCACAACGCAGTTGGTAACAGCAAGCGGAACAGTAACTGCAGGAACAGGCTCTACAGCGAGCAACCAAAACTTAGGAACAACAGTAGATACTAATGGAGTACCAACAATAGTGAACTCGGGAGGAACCGGAGATATTGGAGCAGACCAAGGACAAGGAGTGGGAAGTTCAATCAATGCAGCGGTAAAAGCCGCGGAGTGTGATCCTTGTAATTCCGCAAGTTCTTTGTTTGTAGATTCGGATGGAGATACCGTTGGTAATGCTTGCGATTTAGATGATGATAATGATGGGATTTTGGACATAAATGAGGGTTGTACTTCTGTAGCAAACTCATTAGAAAATAATGGAACTTTCGGTACTCTTTCTTCAGGTTCTAGAAATTTGCAAACAGTTCCAGGTGGGGGCTACTTTTATGAAGGAAATACTTCTTCTTCTTTTTTAATAAATACAGGCTCCTATGGTGTTGTTTCTCATACACAAGATTTAATTAATGCTCACCCAGGTGCACATTTCGAGCACATTTATGGACATACCACAGGAGCTACAGATGATGCCTTTCTAGCAGTAAATGGATCTACTCAAGTTGGTGTTTTTTATAAACAAACATTTACATTAGCTTCAAATTCTAACATTACTTTTGGTTTATGGGTAATTAGTGGAGTGCCTCCTGCAGAAGCCGCAGGTTATCCCTTTAATATAGGTATTAGGATATTAGATTCGTCTAACAATGTAATGAATACTGCAAGTAGTGGAAGTATTACATCAACAACTTGGACGCAAATACAATCTTCATTTACAACCAATACATCAAGTACGTATACTGTAGAAGTTTACAATATTTCAACTGATGGCGGTGGGAACGATTTTGCTATTGATGATATTAAAATTACAAGTTCAGTACAACTCTGTAATTTAGACACCGACGGTGATGGCATTCCAAACTACTTAGATTTAGATTCAGATAACGATGGTTGTTTGGATGCACTAGAAGGAGATGAAAATGTAACCACCACCCAGTTGGTAACAGCAAGTGGAACAGTAACCGTAGGAACAGGCTCTAGTGCGACTAACCAAAACTTAGGTACAACAGTAGATGCCAATGGAGTACCAACAATCGTGAACTCAGGAGGAGCTGCAGATGTTGGAGCAGACCAAGGACAAGGAGTAGGAAGTTCAATCAATGCAGCGGTAAATGTTTGTTTTTGTTACAATAGTCCAAGTACAACAGCAGGTGTAGATACCAAACATGGTATTACCTTGTTACAAAGGGCAGGAGGGCACGGAACAGCAGATGTAATTAGTTCGACAGATTGGCCTATGGTTAGAAAATCTGCTCATACGGTTTTGGAAAGTAATACGAAAGGCTTTGTTATTACCAGAATGACCACAGCTCAAGTAACAGCCATCGCATCACCACAAGAAGGGATGATGGTGTATGATACGACAGCCAAATGTTTGAAAATATATGACGGAACAGGATGGAGTTGTTTCTTGACCCCAACATGTCCATAAAAAAATAAAAATTAAATCTCCGAAGGAAAGTGATTTTCTTTCCTTT
>NZ_JBYVEB010000136.1:0-6181 GCF_058117085.1 Chryseobacterium sp. CG10_8
CGGTTTTAGTGAAATATTGAAAATAGTTGTCTTATTGCTTCATAGTTTACTGTTATAATATATTATGGTTATTTATGTTATAAGTGAATAGTTTTATTTGTTGAATAATATCATTTATATTGGTTAAATTGTTCTATAAAATTAAGTATTTATTCGCAAAGAATGCGTTATTTTCAATAAAATTATCAATTGGTAAGTTGATTTTGGTTTTTTTTTCTACACTTACTTGTGGAAAGGCGAGGTTTTTGACCGGAGGAGTATTGGCGCATTGGTGGACTCATTACTGTTGGAGACTTTTTTATTTGATGGCAAGTTTTTCTTTGGGGTTGGCTTTGTATATTAGAGCTTAATAATTTCTTATATCACCGATTATTTTGGGATTTTTTTCGCTTCATTTTTTTTTAATCGAAAAAGACTACCTATCTTTATAAAAACAAATGGTTCAATATATGATGAAAATGAATTCTAGGATTCTTATTGCGATAAGTTTCTTTGGCTTTTTTGCAAACACCAATGCTCAACACACCGATCTGGTTGATGATTCTCAAACACAAATTTTAGCTGACACTACCAAAAAGTACATAATTCCAGAACTTAGTGAGGAACACATGAAATGGACGAGAGTAAAGACCAAGTTTTTCACTACAAAAATTGGCTTTGCTCCGATTTTGGATTATAATCTTAATATGCAGAGTGAGTCTAGTAAGGCACAAGTTGGTGAGCAAGATAGTAGATTTGATATTCGCAGTGCTAGAATGATGTTCAGTGGGAAGTTAAATTTTAGAAATCCGTGGTCTTATCTTATTAGTATGGAGTATAAAGGTCTGGACAGAGATGATGACGTTGCGGCATTTGGTTTTACCGATTTGAAATTGGTAATTCCCTTCAACAAAAACAGTGATATTACATTAGGTAAGACAAAGGAAACTTTTGTTTATGAGATGGTAGGAGATGCGGCTAACTTGCCCCAGTTTGAACGTCTTCTTAATCCATTTTTTAAAAGCCGAAATTACGGTCTTACCTATCATCATTTCTTTTTGGATAATCGTATTACTGCTGCCGCCGGTATCTATAATGACTGGATTGGAAGCGGAGAAAATTTTTCCGATGCTAATACGACAGTAACGGCAAGGATCACTGGTTTGCCTAAGTGGGAAAATGATGGGAAGCAATTTATGCATATGGGAGTTAGTTTCCGATATGTCGATTCTCCTAGTGGGAATGTAAGACTTAAAAACAGAAACGAATCTAATATTTCGTCCAACTATGTAAATACTGGTAATATTGCAGCTGATCATCAAATTAATCTTGGAATTGAGCAGCTTTGGAGTTTGGAAAATTTTTCGGTTTTAATGGAGTATGTACATAACTGGACTAACACTCGAGATTTTGGAATCGAACAATTTAGTGGGTATTATGTTACTGGAAGTTATGTGATTAGTGGTGAGCAAAGACCCTATGATAAGCGTGCAGCATACGCTCGTAGAATCAAACCGACTGGTAAATATGGAGCATGGGAACTTTTTACTAGATTTGGTAAAAATGATTTGGAAACCAAACAGATTCATGGAGGAATTAATTATCGATATGATTTCGGACTCAATTGGTGGGCAACGCAGTATTGGAAAGTTGGTGTTGTTTACGGAATTGGAAATCTAGAAAAAGATGGTATCACTGGCGTTACCAATACATTACAGTGTAGACTTCAATGGATTTATTAAAAATCCGAATTGAAATTAAGTAATTTTTTGGTTAGATTAAACCTAAAAAAGACACTCTTCGGAGTGTCTTTTTTTTGAATAGCATTATTAGATTATTTGTTATTCATAAGTTGCATTTTATCCACAACTTCGTTTAAGTTTAATGAAGCAGCGCCTTGGCGAACAGGAAAATCTTTAAAGGAAGCGAAATGTGCTTTCATTTTTCCAATCATAGGTTGCATTACCCAAGATTTACGCATAGCCTGTTGGAAGCCAATTTCACCATCGTATTTTTCATAAGGATCTTTACGAAGATTGAATAACTGTATCATATTATGTTCTTCTAAATCGCAATAGTAACATTCTTTAGTAGCAATATGGATTTTCCAAGGACCAAAACGCATTGCGGTTAGACGAGATTCGTAATAATAGAAAACTTCATTTCTTGGAGATTCTTTTACTTTTCCTGTCCAATAATCTAGAGAATTATAACCATCTAAATGTACTTTATAATTCATACCTCCAACAGTTTTTCCTTTTGCTAATTGATCAACCAAATTGGATTCACCTGTTACAGCAGCATAAACAGTTGGCATAATATCCAAACCATCAGTTATTCCGTTTAGTTTAGATCCAGCAGGAATGTGTCCTGGCCAACTTACCAAGAATGGACTACGTACACCGCCTTCGTAAGTCGTCATTTTTTCACCACGGAATTGGGTAACACCTGCATGAGGCCAAGTTGATTGCTCTGGCCCGTTATCTGTGTTATACATGATGATTGTGTTGTCTAGTTCCCCTATTTCTTTCAAATAATCTAATAATTGACCTACTTGTAAATCGTGTTCCATTAAACCAGAACCGAATAAGTCCATATCCTCACTAATGTCAGCTGCAAGATAACGATGTTCATCTGATAAATGGATGTAAACGTGCTGGCGAGATGGAGCAACCCAAACAAAGAAAGGCTTACCAGCATCTTTGGCTTTTTTAATGAAAGCTTTACTACGATTAATAAATTCTTGGTCTATGGTTTTCATTCTTTCAGTTGTTAAAGGACCTAAATCTTTAACAGTCTGTTTTCCTATTCTACCGAATCTAGGATCCGTAGTTGGATCATCTTTGGTACTGGCATACGACTCGATGATTCCTCTTGGTCCATATGTGTTTTTGAAAGCTTCGGATTTCGGGTAATCTCTTTGTTCTGCCTCTTCAGAAACATTTAAGTGATAAAGATTTCCATAGAACTCGTCAAAACCATGAACGGTTGGTAAGTGTTCGTTACGGTCCCCCAAATGATTTTTACCAAATTGTCCCGTCATGTAACCTAGTGGCTTCAAAAGTTCAGCAATGGTCGGGTCTTCTTTCTGAATCCCCAGTGGATTTCCTGGTTGACCTACAGTTGTTAAACCAGTTCTAACAGGTAACTGTCCTAACATCATCGCAGCACGACCTGCCGTACATGAAGGTTGAGCGTAATAATCTGTAAACAAAGCTCCGCTATTGGCAATACGGTCAATGTTAGGCGTTGGATATTGCATACCATGCGAATAGCAACTCAAAGCGTTGGGAGCAACGTCATCTACGGTGATAAGCAAGATGTTTGGTTTCTTCTGGGCAAATACTATTGTGCTTACTAACAGGAGTAGCAGATAGATGTTTTTTTTTCTCATAATTATTGATTTTTATTAATAATCAAAATTATTTAAAGTGTTTTTATTGCTGATATTCAAATGGTAATAGTGACAAATGTTTGCCAAGACAGTGTTATCTATCCTGCAAAACGACATGAATTAAAACTGAAAATATCTGCTTACTTTTGTTTAAGTAACCTTAGGAGTCGGGAAAAAGAATTGGGCGTGATTCCTAAAAATTGAGCTAAATGTTTTTTCTGAACATTAGGTTGTAAGAGAGGACGCGTTGCAATAAGATGTAGGTATCGTCCTTCAGCATTTTCTATGGATATTAGCCTAATTCTTTCTAAGAAGGAGTTGAGAATAGATTTCAAAGTATCGTGATAAAATTCAAATATTTTTGGATTTTTTTTTGCAAGATCCATTAAATGATCATGATGAATTTTGAATGCGGAAACCTTGGTTACGGTTTCAAACACATAATTGCTGTTTTTGCGTTCCTTATTTAGCATTTTTTCTGGAGATACAAAGGGTTGACCATGATGAATGAAGAAAATATTATGCATGTCTCCCTCGTTGGTAAACACATATCCTCGTACAACACCATCTATAACATAATAGTAGTAAGGTTCGTATTTTCCGTATTCGACTATAATTGTATCCTTCTCATAATCAATTATACTGGAGTATTTTGATAATGTTTCTATGTCTTCATTCGACAGGTAGGTAAAATCTTTTTGAATACGATGCATTGATATATTTTGATACTAAAAAAATCTGTTAATTAGTGATATTACTACTTTTATCTAAAGCCAAATACTAAATTAATGATTTGGTTAATTTGCGATTTTTTGATGAAAAAGTTGAACAACAAATTTATTTTATATCCTTTATTATTTAATATTCAAAAGGTAATTAGCTGAAATCTTTTGTAGATTGAAATATAAAAGACACTCCAAAGAGTGCCTTTCTAGTTTTGGAAGAAAAGGGTTTTAATATTTTTTATCTTTTCCTCAATCTAACCTTATATGGTTTAAGGTTTTGTTTGCCTTAATTTGCTTTTGTAAATTTTACATTCTCAAGAGCTTTTTTCATGTAGTCTAAAATTTCTTTTTCACTGTTTTTTTTTGTTTTAAGTATTAATCCATATATGTTGTTAATCCATCATTTTTGTTTATTATTTTTAAAGTAAGAAAGGCAGGGGAATCCCGCTGCCTTTCTTGAAATTTATTCTTAATAATCTTTTCTACAATAGAAAAAATAGTAATTTAAAGCTTGCTAATTAGCTGGATTTGCTGATAGCTTTTCAAACGCATCAGATTGCTTAAACGAGTCACTTGGTTGAGATGGTGGATACTCTTTAAGTGATTGAATAAATGCTCCGATAACTTTAGCGGCTCCACTTGTCATGAATCCACGTTGCTCTTGCCATTCTCCATAACCTCTTGTTTTGTGCATTCTTTCGAATGGATCCAGTTTTAGATTGGTAACGATTGGGGTTGATAAGGCCAATTGTGGGCTTTGGAACCAAGCTTCTTGATCCACAAACTGGAATTTCCAATCTCCGTATCTTACTGCATGGAAGGTAGTTTCTGTAAAGTATAAGAAATCTTTACGTACAGATTTTCCGTTATTAAAGATAAGATCGCTTTGATCATAACCATCCAAATGATTTTTGTAAGTTTTTGATCCAACTTTTTTACCTTTTAATAGGTCGTTTTTTAAATTTTTGTCACCTGCACAAATGGATAGAAGCGTTGGCATCCAGTCTTCCATAGACATAAATTCGCCAGTTGAAACGTTTTCTGGAATATGATTTTTCCATTTGATAATGACAGGAACTCTAAATGCTCCTTCCCATCCACCAGCACCTTTTTCTCCATGGAAAGGTTGGTTACCTCCATCTGGCCAAGAGTTGGTTGCGGCTCCATTATCTGTTGCAAACATAACGAAGGTGTTATCGGCTACGCCTAGCTCTTCTAAGTAATTTACAAGATCTCCTACATTGTGATCCATTTCTGCCATACCATCTGCGTATTTACCGTAGCCTGTTTTATCTTTCCATTCTGCAGATTGGTGGGTTGGATAGTGCATTCTAATAAAGTTGTGCCATACAAAGAATGGCTTACCAGCGTCAACAGATTCTTTCATGAAACGTTTAGATTCTTTCACAACATCCTCATCTAAATGTCTTTGAACTTCTGTTCCCCAAGATCCTAAATCTTGTACGGTTTGTCCTCCTTTTCCATCAGCTTTTGAGTGAATAATTCCTCTGACAGAAAATCCCCATTTATCGGCTACATCTTTTTTAGGGTAATCGTATTGCTCCACATATTGTGCGGCATTCAAGTGATACAAAATACCATAGAACTCATCAAAGCCATGCATGGTTGGCAAGTACTCGTCGCGGTCACCAAAATGGTTTTTACCAAACTGACCTGTTGCATAACCATAAGGTTTTAATAATTCTGCAATAGTTGGGTCTGAAGCTTGAATGCCTTGTTTTGCGCCTGGTATTCCTACGGTTAGTAAACCTGTTCTATAAGGATGTTGGCCAAGCATAAATGCTGCTCTACCCGCAGTACAAGATGCTTGAGCGTAATGATCCATGAACATCATACCTTCTTTGGATAATTTATCGATATTAGGTGTGGTTCCTCCCATCATACCTCTATGATAAGCGCTAATGTTCCACATACCGACGTCATCTCCCCAGATGATAAGAATGTTAGGTTTCTTCTGTGCGAATACCATTGTGCTGACTAGAAGAAACAACATGTAAAAGTGTTTTTGTTTCATAATTTTTGATTTTTTTAAGGGTTACGGTTATTAAGTTTGTAATTTATT
>NZ_JBYVEB010000137.1:0-6168 GCF_058117085.1 Chryseobacterium sp. CG10_8
CCAATTGGGAGGAACGCCAACACAATTGAATTTAACCACAGTTGAAACCGAAGAAATCAAAACAGACTGTGAAAGATTAAAAGAAAAGACGGATGATACTGTCTTCAAAGCAAAATTAGATAGTATTAGTAACAGAGTAACTAAGATAGATCCAGATAAACATGAAACCAGTTTCACGGTTGAAAAATTTAAAAACAAAATCACTTATTCCGTAACCTCGGGTTCGGCAACAGCACTTGCCGATGGAACTAAAGTAGTGACAAACTCCTTATCAAACTATGATGTTGCTGAAGCCCATAATCACCCTCCTGAATCTATTCCTATATTTTCTCATAAGGATATTGTTACACTGTATGAACATTATAAAATGTTGGTTCCTTTCAGGAAAAATGAATTTAGTAGTTTTCTTGCCAATTTCAACGGCACAGTTTATGCCTTAAGAGTACAAGATCTTGCAAATCTTGATTCTTTATTTGATGGACTGGATTTGGATACAAGTGAAGGGAGATTAAGAGCAGAGGAAAAAATTTGGGACATTTATAAAGACGAAGCAGGAATGGTAACCAATATAGATTACACTGCAGACCAAGCGGAGAAACTCTTTATGGAAGTAATGAGCAGTAGTAAGATTGGTTCTAATTCTATATTTTTGTATCAATATGAAAATAACCAATGGAAAAAACTAACTTCTACAGAGGGTGGTGTAACCATACAAAAAACACCTTGTCCGCAACCTTAAATTATCAAAAAATGAAAAATATAATTATATTAACTCTTACAACTTTTGCTTTTTTATCTTGTAAAGCACAGAATGTCATCGTTCCATTATTGGAATGCAATAAAATATACAACCACACCAGTCCAGATTATTATTTAAAAGACACTACCAACGAAATGGATAAATTTGTCGGAACTTGGAAGTGGATAAATGCAAGCAGAGAGTTTCAACTCACTTTGATAAAACAGAAACACCATTTTAACCAAACTGGTAATGATGATTATTACAAAGACAGACTGGTTGGCTACTATAAGTATTGGGAAAATGGAGTACTAATTGCCGATACATCAACTGATGATTTGAATGAAGATTATGGAATAAAGGTTAAATTCACATTAAATTGTCATAACCAAATAACCTCTATCGCTTTTAGAGACTACAAAAAGTATAAAGATTTTGATGTTCTATTAGAAAGCCTTTCTCCAACTCAAATCAAGATGAGAATGTTCTATGTAGAGCATGTTGTAACGGTTAATAAGCAAACAGGCGTTCAAAACCCACCAAATATGCCATTAAATGGGAGTACTTTCCCCAAAGAAATGATTTTGACAAAACAATAAAACCACTTCTGCCAACATGGTATTTATGCAATGCGGAGTTGAAGTCATAATACAACAGTTGGTCTGATTAATTCACAAAAACCATTTCCTTTTTACAAATTTTCGTAGTTTAGCAAAAAGAGAAATGGTTTTTGTTTAGTTTTATGATTATTGAAATATTTGTCATATTTAGTCCGCACTGCATAAATACTTTTTCGCTAGGCGATATGCGAAAATAACGGTTGTCAAAAGAAAATTTCGTATATTTACTTTGTGAAAAGTAATTCAAATATTGAACTTGATTTTGTAATCGATAAATTGACAAATTCGATTCAAAACGTTATAACAGGCGACAGTTTTCGTACTGTCGTAACTCGTTTAACCAAATCTGACCTAAAAAAAATAACAAAGAAAAACGGTTGGAACTTCAATTGGAGAACAGAATTAGAAAATGATAAAGTAGAAGTTTACAAACTCTCAATTGAAGAAAACACTGATGTAATTCAAGGTTTGGTAAGCTTTTCCATCGAATCCGACCATATTTATATGAATTTATTAGAAAATGCACCTTTCAATATTGGAGTAAATAAAGTTTATGATGGTGTCGCTGGAAATCTTGTAGCGTTTGTTTGCAAAACATCATTCCAAAGAGGTTTTGAAGGATTTGTAGTTTTTACCGCAAAAACAAGATTGATTGAACATTACGAAAAAACACTTGGTGCATTTCGTTTTGGTGGACAGAGAATGATAATTCCAACTCATTCTTCTAAATTTTTGGTTGATAAATATTTTAAAACTTAAAAAAATGGGATTTATAAAAGAACCTAAAGGTGTTGATTTTGTCATTCAAAGCGAACCTTTAACAGATAAAGATAGAAAAGAAATTTCTGATTTTATTAGAAAGTACAAAGATGAGCAATCCAAGAAATTGATTAAAACAAAATCGAGGGTTAAAAGAACCGCTGTTAAAAAGTAGGTGGAAAAGCACATCGCCTAACAGTGTATTAGCAAAAGCGGGCTTGAATACTCAAATTGAAAATTTGAATATTCTTCGCCGCCACTGCTTTTCGGTTTCGTTTTTTATTTGTAACTTCACTTCATTGAAAAAGCATTGGCTCAGTTTGGTTGAAAACTGAACTTTCAGTTCACTTTTCGCCCGCCTTCGCTAATACTTTTTCGTTAACCGCAATATTTTCAAAGCGGTTTCCATAATAAAATTCACGAAATGAAACCAAAATCAATTCCATATTTAATCATTTTTATTTTTATAATTCAATCTTGTGACGGACAGAAAAAACAGACAAGACAAACTGAAACTAAAGTCAAAGAAATTGAGCAAGAGAATAATATAATGAAGCCAAACTATTCAAAGCAAATTTCTGACTTGAGAAAATCTATGATTGAATTTATGGAATTATCAAAACCTAACTACTCAAGAAAGGATATTGACGAATGCGAAATGATTCTGAAAGAATATATTGGTGAAATTAAGAGTTCTAAATCGAAAGATGGAATGAAAATAGTGAAACATACAGTTGAGAGACTGAATAAACTAAATGAAAAAACAGATTGTAGCCTTATTGAAACTTCTGAGCGAGAGCAAATTGCTGAAATAATAGTATTGGCAAGTAGTGAGAAAGGCTACAATAAACCAGAAGACGATATAACTGAAAATTGGAGAGAATGGTAAATATTGAAGAGCTTGACAAACTAAAGATTATTGAATTTTTAACGCTACAGCAAATTGATAATAAATTTGTTATAACACCAATAAACCTACTGAAACGGTTCGGTTTTCCAGTATCGGAACATAAATTTATTCTTGAAAATAAAACTACAATTTCAAAATTAAAGACAATTCTGTCAGAACTTGAAGAAAGTGGAATCTTAAAGAAACGGAAATCAAAACAAGATTTTAAGGGAATCAAAGAGGTTGGATATGATTACGTTTAAATAATACTGCGGTTAACAGTGTATTAGCAAAAGCGGGCTTGAATACTCAAATTGAAAATTTGAATATTCTTCGTCGCCACTGCTTTTCGGTTTCGTTATTTTTTTGTAATTTCACTTCACCGAAAAAGCATTGGCTCAGTTTGGTTGAAAACTGAACTTTCAGTTCACTTTTCGCCCGCCTTCGCTAATACTTTTTCGATGTGCAAAATTCCACCCCAAGCTAGCGCATCAGGAATTTTGCACATCGACCGGCGGATTACATCCGCAGATGCGCGCCGTCCCACTTTTGTGGAACTTCGCAAATCCGCCGGTCGTTAGTGGCAATTTCAAAAAATTACGCTTAAAATTAAATTGTTGATTTTATAGAATCTTAAAGTTTAAAGCGTAAGAAAGTGCTTCGGTAATATTATTGACATCCATTTTTTCGAATAATTTCTTTCGATGAAACTTAACGGTATTTTCAGAAATAAATAACTTTTTTGCTATCTCATTAATTTTAAAACCTCGAGAGTAGAGTTCTAAAATTTCAGTCTCACGTTCTGTCAACTTAATTTTCTCTTCTTCAATCCAAGCATCCAAACTAATATCATATTTCCAAACCGCATTACTATTTTGCTTTTGGATATAAATATTGCCTGAATTTTGATTAGTTGATAAGGACACAACACAAAGTGCTTTCCAAATTTTACCTTTAGAGTTCAGAATTAGAGGTGTAAGTTTATGATTTATTAGAATTTGTCTTTTGCTTTCATTATTCAAATGAAAATCATAGGAAATTGTATAAAGTTTCCTTTCTTCAAGTAGTAATTTATCAAAAAAAGTAAACCCTACTTCATTAATTTTTAAAAGAAGTTCCAAATCTTCATTGGGTACATTTTGTATATAAAAATCATAACCCATCTCTAATACTTTTTCTTTTTTATAACCGCACAAGAATAATGGATTTTCAGACACGAAATCAAAACCTTGTTCTTTGTAATCGATTATATAAATACTTTGATGTGTGAGTTTTGAATAAGCATCTATAAAATCTGTATATTTAATAGCAGTTTCTACAAACTCATCATTAATATTATCAATCCTATTTAAAGAAGTAAAAAACTTATCCTTTTTGTTCATTTTTCTAAAAACTACCTTTTTGTGTAGTAATTGTTAATCACAAAACTAACTATTTTTACCTTGATTAATTACTCTTATCAAAATAAAATGAAAAACAACAAAAAAATTGCATTATTTGTTTTAGCTACTCTTACAGTTTCATGTTCATCTATAACAAAGAATATTAATAGTAATCAAAACCAAGATTCTTGGAAAGCTAGTTTTGAAAACTTTAACGGAATCGAAAAAATAAAATTTAATTCAAACCCAAATCATTTGGTTTATTTAAATTCTAACTTAGAAAATTCAAAGGGAACATTAGAACTTTTTGAAAATGATTCAAAAATTCCAGACTTAAATAAAATAAATCACACAAAAATTCCACTAAAAAATAATGTAGAAATAAAAATTAAAGGTCAACAAGCAAATGGTTCTTTTAATTTAAAATACCCAATATTTAAAGAAAAACAAATAAATGTCAACTACAATACAAATATTGAACTGTTGGCATTGTCTTACTTTCTTATCAATTATAATGATTTTGCAAGTATCTCAGATGACCAGATTTTTAATATCAACGGAAAAGAAACAAAGGTTAGAGATTTATATGCAATCAATCTAAAGATAGCAAATGAATTTAAACCATATTTAGATTCTGAAAATTTAAAGACCATTAAATTTTATCTTGACAAAACCTTCTTCCTGCAATTTTCAAATCTGTTTTTAAATTTGGATGACTTTCCAAATGCAAAATTGAAAAATGATGATTATTCAAATCTTTTTGATTCAAAACAAGATGAAGAAAAATTTATTTCTGCTTTTAATAACCTATACCAAGAAATTCATTTTGCAGAATTTTTGAAAAAATACAAAACTTACTACAATGAAATGATTTTGGAAGTTTCACATAATATTCCAAAAGAAAATTTCATCACAGAAATGGAAAACTTTTATAGCCAAAGCGTTGATAATTATAATTTATATCCAAGTTTAACACTGTCATTTGGAATGGGCTTTGGAGTCGGTTCAAAAAATATGATTGGAAATGTTTTTGCAGCATTCCAAAAGCCTGAAGAAATCAATAATATCCGAAGCCTAAACTTAGGTTTCAATAATCCTACTTCCCTACGAACAATATGTGTTCATGAATTTGGACACTCTTTCGTAAATCCAACGATTGATAAAGTCAGTTCCAAAATCCTTAAAGAAAAAGAATATCTCTTTGAAGCAATTAGAGATAGAATGAGTCAACAAGCATATAATGATTGGAAAATATGTATTTACGAGCATTTTGTGCGAGCAAACGAAATCGTTATTGCTAAACTATTGAATGACGCTAAAAAAGCTAATGAAATTTTGGTAGATAACGTGAAAAATAATTCTTTCATCTATCTTCCACAAATTGTTGAACATTTAGAATATTGGTACTACAACGAGTATCTAAATAAACCCTTTGACGAAAAAGTGAGCGAAATTATTAAAAATATGAAATAAAAAACTGCCACTAACAGTGTATTAGCAAAAGACGGGGTTGAATTCCACCATTGAGCGTTTTATGGTATTTTGTCGCAATTGCTTTTTCGCTTCACATTTTTTTGTAATTTAGTTTCACGAAAAAAGCAATTGCTTAGTTCGGTTTTTAGTTGAAATTTCAGTTGCAAAAGCCCGTCCTTCGCTAATGCTTTTTCGTTGTCTGCAATTATCCAAAAGCACGTATGAAACTGAAAATCTTGATTTTAACTTTATTATTGATTATAAATTTTTCTTACTCACAAATGAGAGAACTAAATGAACTTATAA
>NZ_JBYVEB010000138.1:0-6132 GCF_058117085.1 Chryseobacterium sp. CG10_8
TTGTATCAAAACCAATCTCTTACAAACAAATTATTGCTTAAATGCCTAATTCAAAAAGTTTAAATACCAAAAAATAACTTCACTTTAAGAGAAGCATATATTTTACCGTTGATTGACCGCATTATCTATATGGCTATTGTGGGAGAATTAGGAGAATTAATTGATGATGCCTTAATTCCTAATGTTTTTGCATCCCGTTATAATAAAATTAACCATAACAGCTTACTAATAAATGGAGTCGAGCAGTGATTAAAACTAAAATATAAAATCGCACAGGAAATTTATAAAAAAGATAAAGACCAATATTATTTCAATTGTATTCTCCATGTTGACATTTTGAATTACTATGATAACATTGATAAAAAATTACTTGTAGAAAAATTGAAAAGAATTGCAACAAACAAAAATCATATAAACACAATTGATTTACTTGAAAAATTTCTATTTAGTTATTCTAAAAAAAGTAATGGGTTGCCTCAAAATAACGATGCTTCAGCTCTACTCTCAACATTCTATTTGAATCAGGTAGACGTTTTTTTAAATAATCATACGCAATCATACTATAGGTTTGCAGATGACATTAAAATTTTATGTAAAGACAAATATGAAGCTCGTAAATTTTTAGTTTTATTAGAAAAGGAACTAAAAAGATGTCAGTTATCCGTTAATTCACAGAAAACTAAAATTGTTGAAATTGTCGATTTGAATGAACGGATTGAGAACAATGACCTAAAAATATCAAGAAATGAAGTTTCAAATATTTTTAACTCTGAAATTGAGCGAATTAAAGTCTTATCAAAATCTTCAAACTATCAGTATAGAAACGAAGCTTTTCATTCTGCAATCAATCTTTTAACTAAAAACATAAATATTGATGGTAATGAAAATGATGAGCAAGCAAGAAATTTAGGCTTTGCTTTAAGAATAATTGAACATTTAGCTAAGTCAAAAATACACTTCCAAACACATCAAAGTGATCTACTTAAAGCCCTATCCCAAGCAGTTACTGCTCTAAAAGATAAACCTTGGATTACCCAACAATTTTGTAGAATACTTTCTTTATTAGAACTTGAGCAATTTTCAGACTTTTTTGCTCCCAAATTAAAGGAATTAGTGCTAAAGGAGCATTTGAATTTATACCCTTATCAGCAATTCCAGATTTGGCTATTATTTGCTAAACAAAAATTTATATGTAAAGAATTAATAAAATTTGCAAGTGAGAAGATAGAAATAAATGATTCTACTCAAAGTGCTACCACATCAGCACAAATCTTATATTTAAGTACAGTAGATAAGAATTTCAAAAGGGTTCTTTTAAGAAAATTTGAAGAAAACTTCACAGATGGTTACTTTCAAAACAGAGCCTCATTAATAGCTTTAAGATCGTTCGATCTTCTAGAGCCTAAAAAAGAAGCTATTAATAAAACTTTATCAAGCTCATTTCAGTTCACATCAAAGTTCGGTCATAAAGAATTGGTTTTCTATCATGAAATTGAATTTAATGATGACCAAGATTTAATAGAAGAATTATTCTCAATATGAAAGACTTTATTATTTGCTACACAGAAAATAAATGGTATTCTTTAGATATTTCAACAGATGAATTTACTGAAGACCATATTTTATCTTTTAGAAATAGGTATTATACTTTTCAGGTCTCAGACTTAATTCGAGAGTTAAAATCTCAAAATGTTAAAAGAATACCAGAAATTATCAATATTGAATCCTTTGATAAGCAATTTTCTCAAAGAGGGAAAGATTTGATGGATTTTAAAAAATGGCATATTTTAAAATCTTTAAGAAGAGAAAATATAATCAACTCACAATACAGAATAACTGATGTAAAAGATTTTTTATTGAAAATAAAAGAATTCATCAATAAATTAATACATGAGTCAAATGAAGAATTTGACAGGTTTAATAGTGTTGAATTAGAAGTTAATAAAATTATACATAAAACATCCTTTGAAGGGATAAAGATTGACAGGGATATTTTAGATAAAAAATGTATTGATCTTCATAAGTCTATCTATGATATAAAAAATGAATTTCAGTTTTCGCATAACATATTTCAGCCTGAATTTGCGAAAACTCAAGTTCGATATTTAAAAGGCAAGAATTATAAGATATTAGTATCAGTTGAAAAAACAATTAGCTTACTTAGAAAATCAGATGTAATCTGTGAAAAATTCAATAAGTTAAATAGATTAAATAAAGATCTACGCACATTATTATTGCTACAGTCAAGGTTAGGAGGAATTGATATTGTAAATCCTTACTTTGTAGGTTTTGGAACTATAACATCTAGAATTATTATAAAGGAGCCTTCACTTCAAAATTTAAAAAAAGAAAACCGAAACATTATAGTTGCAAAAGATGGTAAAGAATTATTTTATATTGACTATAGTCAATTCGAAGCTAGTATATTAGCTCATCTTTCAAAAGATAGCAAACTATTAGAGCTAATAAATAATAATGATGTTTATTCAGATATTGTAATTAATATATTTAAGGAGGAATTAACTGACAAAAGTAGAAAAGAAGCCAAAATACTTTTCTATCGCTATTTATATGGGGATACATTTGAAAACACACCAAAATTCAAAAAGCAAGTTGAAAATTATTTCCAAAAATTTTTTGAATTATCTAAATTCAAAAAAGAATTAATAAAAACATCAATAGAGAACGGTAATGATATTGGCAATGTAAGAAAATTAGATGCTGATAACGATAATGTATGGATTTTAAGTCATTTAATTCAATCTAAAGCTTCTTACATTTTCAAAAAAGCTATCATTGAAACATATCAAAAGGTAAAAAAAGCAAGATTATTAATTCCTTTACACGATGGTGCTTTATATGAAATTGATATTGAAGATTGTCAAAAGATCAAATCTCAAATAATAGATATTTTTATCAAAACATTTCAAAAAGAATGTAGCTTATTAACAAATATTGAAATAAAGGAACAAAATTTCTACATTCCCACATTCACATAACATGATTTTAATGAAATTAATGTCTATCGTGACATATTTTCTCCTCTAATAAGCCCGTAAAGATTAAAAAGAAAGAATCTTATAGTTAAAATATTTATAGCTTCTCCTTTTTTTTCTTTTAGCGCAATTTTTCTTTTTCAAAATAGAGACAAAAACATTTTCAACAAGAGGAATGTTTTTTCCGACTATAAAACATATGTTTTTTAAAAAGCAATATAATTTTAATTACATAGTTTTTTAAGCTTTGCAAGTTTTTGTAAAACAAGTTATTACACGGTTATCAATGTAGGTGATTCCGATGTTTCTGTGTAGGTCATTCCGTATATTTGTTATCTTATTATGTAGGTCATTCCGATTGTCTGAGTATAAACTATGTAGGTCATTCCGACCTATTTTATGTAGGTGATTCCGCTAACTATGTAGGTCATTCCGCTAACTATGTAGGTGATTCCGCTAACTATGTAGGTGATTCCGTTAACTATGTAGGTCATTCCGCTAACTATGTAGGTCATTCCGCTAACTATGTAGGTCATTCCGTAATTTAACATAAGACCAGGCTCTCTCCTACCCTTTTAATTCAGGAAACATTTTTTCGTACATATAGCCACCTAAATTATTAATCTCATTTCCAGTAGAATTCTCAAACCACACTTTTCTCCTGTAAAGACTTGACCCTTTAGCGTCATAATTGTTATTGAATGTAATCATTTCATTAAGTCTTCTGTACATTTCTGCATATCCTATTCGCTGTAATAGATAAAAGACCTGGTTCTCGTTCAATCCGTAATCCACAAAATAAGCTAAAGCCTTACGCTCTTCATCTGAAAGATTATCTTTCTTTATTCGTTTTTTAAACCTAAACTCTAACCCTGTAATTTTCCTTCCTGTTTTCTTTGTGGTATATACTATGTTGTCTATATCAAGCTTAGAGTTTTTATTAATCTCCTCAATTGCAGGATCGAGAAAAACCCTTTTGAACTCTCCCCAAACCTTGAGATATTCAACTTTTTCAAAATCTTGCGGAACTTCATTGTTATCAAAAAGAAATTCTAATTGAAGCTGCTTAATTTCCATACTGTTAGAATAATCTTCTTTATTTGTATATTCAATAAATCCTAAAAGAATTTTGAATTCCTCTAAAGAGACCCTGTAAATTCCTGTTTCTTTATATTGAGAAAGTAATTCAAAAAATTTCTTCCGCTTCTCCCCTTTCAAATCAATAATGTTTTTTTCGATTTGGGTATAAGGAACTTTTGAGTTCTCAACATATTCTAAAGCAAATTTTTTGAAAAAGAAAATTTTACCAAAATTGGCAAACCTTATTTTAAACTCATTAGTGTCAGTATCATTAATCTCAACACTATCAACCAAATTAAAAAAGACAGTAGTTTTTGTGGGTTTATTATAAAACACGCCATTAATATCCCTTAATCCATTAATGACAGAAAAAAACTCTGAGCTTGAATAAGTATTCTTTTTTTCTATATTCTTATATTTCAGAAAACGTTCATAATTGAACTTAACTATTCCGGTGGCGTTTTCGTCGTAAAAATCTATTTCACTTTGGATGAAATACAATATTTCTTTCTGCATTTCGGTAGCATCACGCAAAACACTTTTAGTAAAGTAATTAGACTGTATGAGATAGTTCCCGGTTCTTGGTGCTTTTTCTTTCATTGTTAATTCTTATTGAATTGCTGAAACGTGAAATCTTCAATAGGATTATCCTTATCAAATATTCTGAAATAATTGTTTGCTTTTGGGTTGTCAAAATAATCTTCTTTATGAATATAGCATTTTATCCATAACCAATTATTCACCGTAGCTGCAAGGTTTTTAGGCTTCCATACTTTATGATAAAAACATGTTTTTTTAGTATCCGTGAAATAGACCACACAAAAAAAACCTTTGCTTTCTCTTACTTTCATAACACAATATTTCCTACTTTTGTTACAGGAAAAAACATAATTATATGTTTAAGGGTTGGTTCGTTTTGAGCCAGCCCTTTTTATTTGTTAAAATATTTTTCCTGTACCGCAGACACAATTAAACTTTTGATTGATGTCTCCTGCTCAACAGACATCATCTTCAGTTTTTTAAGTATATCATTTGGAAAATGAACATTAAAGGGAGTCTCCTTCACTTTTTTCTGTACAGGAACAACCTTTTGAACTGGTGTTGATAACTGAGTTTCCTTTGCTTTCCCAATTAGAGCCGATAAATCTTGTTTTGCCATTGTGTATAGATTTATATAATTATATTTTTAAACAAATATACAAATAAATAATTGTATAATTATATTATTGTATAGCGAGTGTTAAAATCTCTTTAGTTAAATTGTCGATCTGACGCTGAGCGTTAGGATTGTCCTCTACCCCATTAAGAACAACGGATCGAGAAAACGACACTAGATCAGAAAGCATTTTTCGAGAAACTCTTATTCCGTATTCTTTCAATTGATCATTGATTTCTTGTGTCAATGTTGTGTTTGGCTTAATCATATTGAAAACAATTAATGCTTTATCCTGATTGTTGCCACTTTTTATGATATCAATTGTTGATTTTATAGCTAGTAAATCTAAAATCCCCGCCTTTGTTGGAATAATAATAATATCTGCAAGATTACAAAGTTCTGCGAGATTATCCGAAAGATAGGGTGGGGTGTCAATAAAAACAAAGTCATAATCAGAGGTTAAAACTTCATTTAGCTTGTCTGAAGAAAAAATAGGAACTTCTGACAACTCTCGGATATTTAATAATGAACCTTGTGAATCCATATCTATAATACAAACATTTGCACTACTTCTAAGGTTGGATGCTAAATTGAATGTGAGTGTAGATTTACCAACTCCACCCTTTTGATGGGTTGTTAGAATAATTTTAGCCATAAACAGAATGTTTGTACAAATATATAAAAATACAAGTATATAATTATAAAAATATGTATTAATATAATTACATAAATGTGTATTTATACAATTATACATTTATATAGAAACAAAAAGATTAAGTTATAAAACTTCTTTCAATTCTGTAAAAAGTTGCTTTACTAATACCTGCTTGTTTACATGCCTTATCTATTGGGATGCTTTTATTATCGTAAAGGTGTTTAGCAAATTGGTACTTCTCTAGA
>NZ_JBYVEB010000139.1:0-6111 GCF_058117085.1 Chryseobacterium sp. CG10_8
TACAATTATTCATAAAAGTTATCCACCACAATCGATTGCACAATCGTTTGTTTTAAGAATATGATAAAAATTCGTGATAATTATTAAAAAATATGCAAAAAACGAAATATATTTGAGTAGGCTGATGACAAGTTAAAAAGAATCTCTTTTTAAGTGTCAGCAAAAAGTAGGATAGGCTATTGAAATTAAAGCTTTTCATTCTTAAAGACAATTTTCAAATACATGTGTTCAAGATGAACCAATATTAATGAATTTGCATAAAACAAAAAATCTCTAATCTATAATCAGAGACAAGGTCTTGCGGTTTGAAACAAAAATGTAGATCATTCAATAACAATTGAAGAGGTAAAAAAAATTAAATACAAAAAGCAATAAATATAACTACACTTAAAAATGTAGCTCAATAAAACAACATCAATAATAACCATATAAAACACCTCTAAAGAAAATCTACATTCAATGAAAAAAGTAATTCCTCAACTCAGCTACTGGCAAATATGGAATATGAACCTTGGATTCTTTGGAATACAATACAGTTTTGGGTTGCAACAGACAGCTGTTAATCCAATCTATACTTTTCTTGGTGCACATGCAGAGCAATTACCAATACTCAATCTTGCAGGTCCAGTAACAGGACTTCTAATTCAACCTCTTATCGGAGCAATGAGCGACCGAACATGGAGCCCAAGATGGGGACGTAGAAAACCTTACTTTCTTATCGGTGCTTTATTATGTAGTTTAGCCTTGTTCGCATTTCCTTTTAGTTCTTCTTTATGGATGGCAGCTGGTTTACTTTGGATTCTTGATGCTGCTAATAACACCGCAATGGAACCATACAGAGCCTTTATCGGAGACAAACTTCCTGAAAATCAACAAACGTTTGGTTTCCAAATGCAAAGTTTATTTGTCGGAGCTGGTATTACATTGGCAAATCTTTCTCTATTTATCTTTCAAAAATATTTGGGTGGTGATGATAACTCAACTGGGATACCAACTTGGGTTTACTATTCATTCTTTTTAGGTTCATTTTGTTCCATTGCTTCCGTTGGATGGTCGGTTTATAAAACCCCTGAAATTCCACCAACTGAGGAAGAACTCCAAAAATTACGAGAGGAAAACAAATCAAGAAATATTCTCAGTCCTTTTATTGAAATATTCGAAGCGATTAAAGACATGCCTAAAATACTTTGGAATTTGGCTTTAATCTATTTATTTCAATGGTATGCCTTATTTATCTATTGGCAATACGCGACACCACTCATCAAGAAAACCATTTATCACGTTTCTGAAGCTGATGAAGACAAAGCATCTAAAATTTTAGAATTATCCAAAACAGCTGGAAATACTGTTTCTTCTACAGATTTATCTTGGGCGCACCAAATCTCCCACTATGTTGAAACCGCAGTTGGACAAACTGGATTGATGAACGGAACTTATAACTTAGTAACCATGGTTACTGCACTACTTTTGGTGCCTTTAGCAGTTAAATATTCCACTAAAAGAGTACACATCGGATGTCTGATGGCAACAGCTATCGCGCTATTGTCAATGCCATTCATTGATAACGAATATTTGATTTTGATACCAATGGTACTTTTCGGAATTGGTTGGGCTGCGATTATGGGATTACCTTATTCCATGGTTTCTCCAAGTATTCCGTCAGAGAAACGAGGTGTTTATATGGGAATCATCAATATGATGATTGTTATCCCAATGTTAATACAAACAATATCTTTCGGATGGATTTTCAAAAATTTATTAGGAGGTAATCCAGTTAATGCAATGCTTATGGCTGGTGTTTTGTTTATTTTAGCAAGTATCTCAACCACATTTATGAAAGTAAAAAAGCAAGAGGATAATTCAATTAAAATTTAAAATTATGAAAACATTATTTTGTATCGGAGAATTACTTATCGACTGGATTTCAACAGACATTGATTCCTCATTAATTGAATCCGTCAACTTCATCAAAAAAGCAGGTGGCGCACCAGCCAATGTTGCGATTGCAGCATCCAGATTAGGGACAAAAGTCGCTTTCGCGGGAAAAATCGGAAAAGACCCCTTCGGATTATTTTTAAAAGAAACCTTAGAAAAAGATAAAGTAAATACCGACAACCTCTTATTATCGGAAGAACCAACAACTTTTGCCTTTGTTAGCATCAAAAAAGGTGGTGACCGCGATTTTGTTTTCCAAAGAGGTGCAGATGAATTATTAAAAATGGAAGAGGTGAAATTACCAAAATCCAATGCCGTTTTTCATTTTGGTTCTGCAACTGGATTTTTGGGAGGTGACCTAACCGATACTTATCTTAAAGCTTTAGAATACGCACATAAAAAAGACTTCTTCATCAGTTTTGATCCTAATTACAGATCAGTTTTGTGGAATCAAAATATTTCAGAATTTATAAAACTAAGCCATGAATTTATCAATAAATCCGATTTTATAAAACTTTCTGATGAAGAAGCTCTTTTAATTTCAGGCAAAAAGGATTTGAAGCAAGCTATTGAAAGTTTCAAAATAAAAGAGAATGCTATTATTTGCGTCACTTTAGGTAAAAAAGGCACGCTTCTACACTATCAAAATCATTCCGAAATTATCCCAAGTATTGTGGTTGAAGCCGTTGATACTACTGGTGCAGGTGATGCTTTTGTAGGTGCCATGTTGAAGCAAATCTGTGAAAAAAGTCCTGATAACTACGAAGTATTAAAAGCTTTCGTACGGTTTGCGAATATCGTAGCTGGTATTTCAACAACAGAATTTGGGGCACTCGAAGCCCTTCCTACTCAAGAAAAAATTTCTAAATCTTTACATTTACTATAATGCAACAAGCTCATAAACTTTCGTTTTTACGTCGACATTTAGCTCAAAAAAACATTACAGACCCTGCTTTTTTGATGCGAATTGGTGCCAATTTCCCAATTGTATATGATTTATTTGAAGAGCTTTACGCTCATCATCCTTACAAAGATGAAGCTTTTGAAAACCTATTTGAAGTATTGACTCGCAATTTTGAAAATCGCCCCGAAGGATTAAAAGCTCTTGACCTTGAACGCATGAGCAATCCTGATTGGTTTTGTTCGGAAAAAATGGTGGGAATGATGTTGTATGTGGAGCGTTTCAATAAAGATTTCAAAGGTTTACAAGAAAAACTCCCTTATCTTAAAGATTTAGGAATTAACACTTTGCATTTAATGCCGTTTTTGGATGTAGCGGATACAGAAAACGACGGTGGTTACTCTGTAAAAGACTATCGCAAGATAAGACCAAGCCTCGGAACAATGGAAGATTTCGAAAATTTTACGAAAGAACTTCATAACCAAAAAATGAGTGTCGTTGCCGATTTTGTACTTAATCACTCTGCAGATTCTCATGAATGGGCGATGAAAGCCAAACAGGGGGATGAAAAATACAAAGAGTATTTCTATTTCTTCAAAGGTCGAGAAATCCCAGATGAATACGAGAAAACCATGACCGAAATATTTCCGGACACAGCCCCTGGAAATTTCACTTGGGTTGAAGAACAAAAGGAATGGGTAATGACACTCTTCCACAATTACCAATGGGATTTGAATTACAAAAACCCACGCCTTTTAGTGGAAATGATTGACAATATGCTCTTCCTTGCTAATAAAGGAGTCGATATTATGAGATTAGACGCGGTAGCTTATATGTGGAAAGAATTGGGGAAACATAACCAAAATTTACCTCAAGTCCATACGCTCCTTCAAATCTTCAAATCATGTGGACAAATGGTTGCTCCAGCAGTGGCTTATATCGCGGAAGCCATTGTTGCTCCTAATGAAATTATTAAATATTTTGGAGAAGGAATCTCTCAAGGAGACGAATGCGATATTGCTTATAATGCGACATTCATGGCACTTACTTGGGAAGCCATCGCAAGTCAAAATACCGATTTGCTAATGAAATCCGTAAGGGTGATTCCTAAAAAGCCAGAACATACCACTTGGATTAATTACGCACGATGTCATGACGATATAGGATTAGGTTTCGAAGACAGACTCATTAATGAAATGATTAAAGACCCTCTAAAACACCGATTGTATATGTTGGAATACTATTGCGATGAAACGGTCTCTTGTAGTCGCGGAAAACGTTTTATGCAAGAAGCTAATGGCAATGCACGTCTTAGTGGATCTATGGCAAGTCTTTGTGGATTAGAGAAAGCTTTGGAACTAAATAAAGAATCAGAAATTAATTTAGCTTTAAAAAGGATTAATCTTCAACACGCTATCATTCTTTCACTTGGTGGAATCCCAATGATATACAGTGGAGACGAAATTGCGACGACCAACAATTATGACTACCTCAATCATGAAGACCAGAAACACGATAATCGCTGGCTTCATCGACCAATTATGAATTGGGAGATTGCTGAAAATATGGAAGAACACCCTGTTCAAAAAAGTGTTTTTGATGAGTTGCAAAAAATGATTGCCATCAGAAAAGAAACGCCAGCTTTCGCAGACCACAATGATTTAGAATACATAGACACTCATAATCCATTGCTTTTGGCTTTCAGAAAAACTGACGTTAATACTGGTAAATACGTTTGGGTTATTGCTAATTTTTCACATTATGACACCATTTTCCCAGATTGGATTGTTGGTTTCAACCGAAAAGTCAAAAACTTACTAAACGATGAAACCTTTAATTTACTAAAGGACAATTATATTGGAAGTTATAGTGTCTTATGGATTCAAGACGTAACAGAATAATTATTATTTTTAATTTTAGTAGAATAGTGTAACCCCTATTACCTATTCCAAAAAAAATCGACAGGCTCTGGTCTGTCGATTTTATTTATACTATTAATCCTTATCAAGAAAGGAAATATTGCGCTGTAGACCAGCAAATTTAGTTCGCTTGACAGGTGATTTTCTGAAAATCTCCGAAAACAATTCTTGGGTAAGTTCCATCCATTCTTTTTTTCTAAAAGTTCTTAAATATTCGTTAGGTTTGAATTTAGATTGCTGGTGCGGACTCGAAAATCGGTTCCACGGACACACATCTTGACAGATATCGCAACCAAACATCCAATCTTCCATCTTATTCTGAAACTCATTGGGAATCTCGTTTTTCAACTCAATCGTTGCGTAAGATATGCATTTGCTGCCATCAACGATACGGTCAGACACGATGGCGTTGGTTGGACAAGCATCAATACAGGCGGTGCAAGTACCACAATGATCAGTTGTTGGACCATCTTCTTCAAGATCTAAATCACAAATTATTTCCGCCAAAAAAAAGAAAGAACCAGATTTCTTAGTGATAAGATTAGCATTTTTGCCAACCCAACCAATCCCTGCTTTACGAGCCCAACTTCTTTCTAAAACTGGCGCAGAATCGACAAAAACCCGAAAATGAAAATCTCCTATTTCCATTTGTAATTCAGCCAACATTTCTTTCAAAATATCTTTGATGACTTCATGATAATCTTCTCCGTAAGCATATTTTGAGATTTTAAAATTATTTAAAGTAGAAATCTCAGCTTCAGGAAAATAGTTATAAGCAAGAGAAATCACCGATTTTGAGCCTTCAACCAACAAAGTTGGATCCAATCTTTTATCAAAATAATTCTCCATATACTGCATTTCGCCATGATAATTCTGCTTCAAAAAAGCTTCCAAAGGTTTTGCGTCTTCCTCTAAGAAACCAGCTTTTGAAATTCCACAGCTTTGAAATCCAAACTTTTTCGCTTTGGATTTTATTAAGTCTGAATATTTTTTTCTGTTATGTAGCATTGGTTACTGTGCGAAGATACTTCAAATTATAATTTTGCCGAAAAATTTAATTAAAGATGAATATACAAGATGTAATAGAAAAAGGAAATTATACACTTATTGATGTTCGAGAACCCATCGAGCTACAAATGGATGGTGCCATTGAAGGCGCAATTAACATCCCTTTGCAAACAATTCCAGAAAAACTAGAAGAAATCAAAAATATTGAAGGGCCTAAAATCATCTTTTGTCGCTCTGGCGGAAGGTCGGGAAGCGCAGTACAATTCTTGACCACTAATAACATACCTGAACTGTACAACGGAGGTGGATTTATGATGTTGAACTATATGTTGCAGAGTGAAAAAAATT
>NZ_JBYVEB010000140.1:0-6067 GCF_058117085.1 Chryseobacterium sp. CG10_8
TCTGCAAGTTTATGAAAACCAGTACTCTAAAAAATTTTTGGCTTCTGATTATAACATTACTGATAATTTCTTGTTCAAAGGAAAAACCTAATGAGCTTTTTAAAGAAACTAGTTCTAATCTTAATTTTAAAGGATATGGAAGATTAACAGATGCAGTTTTATTTAAAAACAGTTTCTATTTATCGTTTGAAAGTTCAAGAAAAAACACTTCAGAGCAATTCAAAAAAATGGTAATTCTAAATCAAAAAGGAAAATTTATTGAAGATGTATTTCTTCCAGGAAGTGCTCAAAATATTGTTTATACCAAATTTGCTGTTCAAAAAGATAGTTTGTTCTTAAAAAATGATGATACGGATGAAGAATATTATAAATTAGGGGAATATGTTGCTGATTTCAGCGAAATTAAACCTAAAAAAATTGAGATTTACTCTGATAAAGATTATGAAATTTATTCAACTTGTAACGGTGAATTTGGTGGACTTGTATTTTTCAAAAACAAAAAAACAAATAAATTTCACGAAGTTCCTTCACAGTGCACAGTTTCTGTTAATAAATTAGGAGGCAAATATTACATTACAAATTTCTTAAATCATATGATTGCTCACACAAGCATATATGAAATCGAAAATGTTGAGAAACTTGCTAATTCTGATTTTGAAACGGGAAAAATTGATGGAAATAAAGATTATACAGGTTTTAAAAAAGTTTTTGATTCGGCAAATTTTAGAATTACTACTTCATTTATAAATCAAAATAATTTGTATCACATTTATTCTGATGAAAAAAACACATTTATTGGAAAACTTGAAAACAAGAAAATGAAAACGGTTTATACTTTTAGTGAACATTTCTTTTCTAATTTATCTCAACAATTTGATGGAAAACAATTACTTATTTGTCATTATCCGAAAACTAATAAAGATGCAATCTTAATTATTGATAATGAAAAACTTAATTTCTTTAAATTAAACTAAAAAAACCTGCAGATAACAGTGTATTAGCAAAAGACGGGGTTAAATTCTCCCATTGAGAGTTTTGTAATATTTTGTCGCAATTGCTTTTTCGTTTCACATTTTTTTGTAATTTAGTTTCACGAAAAAAGCAATTGCTTAGGTTGGTTTTTAGTTGAAATTATGTTTGTAAAAGCCCGTCCTTCGCTAATACTTTTTCGTTAGCTGTCATTCTCCCAAAAATTAGACCTCAATAAAAATTGTTACTTTTGTAGCACTAATTTTAATTAAAATGAAACCTACAATAAATATATATTGTGATGAAAGCTGTCATCTACAAAATGATAAAGAACCTATTATGGCAATAGGTGCTGTTTATTGTCCAATTGAAAAAAAAGAGGAAATTTTTGAACGTCTTCATAGTTTTAAAATTAAACATAATTTAGTTCCTAAACGAAAAAGAAACGAAAAAGAAAATAGAGCATTTTATGAACTAAAATGGAATAAGGTATCAAAATCAAAACTCGAATATTACAAGGATGTAATTAATTATTTTTTTGATGATGATCATTTGCTATTTAGGGCTTTAATTGTATCGAATAAGAATAATGTAGATTATGAGAAATTTAAACATACTCACGATACTTTTTATTATAAAATGTATTTTGGAATGTTAAAGGCAATTCTAAGTCCTGAATATTCGCATCATATTTATATCGATATTAAAGATACTCGTAGCAAAGAAAAAGTTCATAAATTAGAACAAGTTTTAAGAAATGATAAGTATGATTATTCTAAAGAAATAATTAAGAAAGTTCAGCAAGTTCGTTCTCACGAAGTGGAAATTCTTCAGTTGACAGACTTGCTAATTGGAGCGATGTCTTATGCTAACAGAAAACTATTCAACAGTAAACCAAAAAATGAATTAATAGAGCTAATACGTAAACGCTCAAAATATTCCCTTAACAAATCTACTTTACTAAAGGAAAGCAAGTTCAATATCTTTATTTGGGAGCCTCAAAAACCTTATTTTCTATGAATGATGAACTAATATTCCCAGATTTAATATTTTTTGAAGACTATAGTGGAAATTTCAGATTATACTTTGAAAAGGTATATGAAATTTTCAGAGATAGTTTTATCACAGCTCAACCAACATATAATGGTTTATTCGTTTCTGCACAAAAACATCCTGAAGTTGATGGAATCCATCGTACTTTCTATCATATTACGCACGAAGGTGATATAGAAAATGACCGTAAACCTGATTTTAGACGAATGGAAAGAATTAGATTTCCAAAATTTTTTATTGACAATTGCTCTCATGGAGACTTCTTGATATGGGAAAAACTTGTTGGAAAGGATAACAGAATTCATATATTAAATGAATCTGAAAGATATTTGGTTGTTTTAACTGAAAGAAAAGGATTTTATTTGTTTTGGACGGCCTTTTATATTGAAGAAAACCACACTATTAGAAAGAAAAAGAAAGAATATGAAGCTTATATAAAAGCCAAAACCGCTTAGCGTAACTAAACGGCTTCTAAACTCCTTTAACACTTATAACTAATAAAAGTTTGGTTACTGAGCTAATGCAAATATAAGCAATTGTATATATATGTTCCAAAAAAAATAACGACAGCTAACATTGTATTAGCAAAAGCGGGCTTGAATACTCAAATTGAAAATTTGAATATTCTTCGCCGCCACTGCTTTTCGGTTTCGTTTTTTATTTGTAACTTCACTTCACCGAAAAAGCATTGGCTTCAGTTAGTTGAAAATTGAACTTTCAGTTCACTTTTCGCCCGCCTTCGCTAATACTTTTTCGTTGTAGGCAATGTTTCAAAAGCAGTAACACAAAAGAATGAGCAACAGTTATACAGTCGGCGATTTAATTTATGATGCGAATATTTATGATGGAATGAACATAAATCTCGCTGATTTGGAATTTTACAAACAATGGCTTCCAAAAAATAAAAATGCTCGAATTCTTGAACTTTGTTGTGGAACAGGTAGATTAACACTTCCAATTGCAAAAGATGGATATGATATTGTTGGTGTTGATTACACAGCTTCAATGCTTGAACAAGCAAAATTAAAAGCTTCAGAGCAAAAATTAGAAATTGAGTTTATAGAAGCTGACATAAGAACTTTAGATTTGAAAGAAAAATTCGATTTCGTTTTTATTCCATTTAACTCAATTCATCATTTATATAAAAATCAAGATTTATTTGAAGCTTTTAAAGTTGTCAAAAACCATCTTAAAAATGAAGGTTTGTTTCTTTTAGATTGCTACAATCCAAATATTCAATTTATTGTTGATGGAGAAAAAGAACTAAAAACAATTGCTGAATTCACCACAATAGACGGAAGAGAAATACTGATAAAAGAGAAGATGCGATACGAAAATAAAGCACAGATTAATAGAATCGAATGGCATTACTTTATCAATGGAAAATTTGAATCAATTCAAAATTTGGATATGAGGCTATTCTTCCCTCAAGAATTAAATTCATATTTGGAATGGAATGGTTTCAAAATCCTTCATAAGTTTGGAAATTTCGAAGAAGAATCGTTTAACGATAATTCACAAAAGCAAATTTTTGTTTGTCAATAAATCTTTAAAAATAATAACACTGCCTACAACAGTGTATTAGCAAAAGCGGGCTTGAATACTCAAATTGAAAATTTGAATATTCTTCGACGCCACTGCTTTTCGGTTCCGTTATTTTTTTGTAATTTCACTTTACCGAAAAAGCATTGGCTTCATTTGGTTGAAAATCGAACTTTCAGTTCACTTTTCGCCCGCCTTCGCTAATACTTTTTCGTTAGCCACAATTATATGAAAGATCATCTATTTAAGGTACACAGAGAATTAACTGAGGTTGATTTCAAAAATATATGGAAAGATGCCTATTTTATTTTTGACGCAAATGTTCTACTTGATTTATACCGTCTTCCCGAGACTGCAAAAAATGATTTATTAAATGTTTTACAAAATTCAGAATTCAATAAGCGCATTTGGATTGGTTTCCAAGTTTTATTAGAATTTTTAAATAATAGACTAAATATTGTTAGTGAACAAAAAAATATGTTCAACAAAGTTATTTCATTAACTCAAAAACATATTGAAAAATTGACTGAGTTAAATAATGAATATAATTCTGAAATTTTAAAGTTGAATCTCAATCAGAGACATTCAACAATTTCGCCTGACAATTATCTTACAAAGAAGAAAATCAGTAAAACTTCAAGAGTTTTTAAAAAATTTATTGAACATTTAACAGAAAAAGAACGAGAACATACTGATGTAAACGATGTTGATGAATTAAAGGATATCATAATGAAAATTTTTGAAAACAAAATTGGAAATCCACTTAATGAAGATGCGGTAAAAAATACAATAAAGGAAGGAGAAGAAAGATACTTAGATAATATTCCACCAGGATATATGGATAAGCAAAAAGAAGGGTATTATATCGTTAATAACCTAAAATTTCCGAGAAAATACGGTGATCTTTTCCTATGGAAAGAAATCATGCAATATATCGGTGATAATAAATTAGAATTGGTAGTTTTAGTAACAGGTGATATTAAGGAAGATTGGTGGGAAGAGAAGCGAGGTAGGAAAATTGGACCTAGAAAA
Source organism: Chryseobacterium sp. CG10_8 (assembly GCF_058117085.1). Lineage (NCBI taxonomy): Bacteria > Pseudomonadati > Bacteroidota > Flavobacteriia > Flavobacteriales > Weeksellaceae > Chryseobacterium > Chryseobacterium sp. CG10_8. Next base: position 4,597 of record NZ_JBYVEB010000140.1, read on the forward strand.
GAATTGTTAAATGAAATATATTCTAATTGTAATGATTTAAAGTTCTTTCATATTTATAATACTTCAACCTTTTTGAAGTATGCTAAGCAGGAAATTGATTCAGAAATTAATGATTCATCAATAGAGGACACAAGAAAATTAATTTCCCAAAACAAAAAATATGACATAAGGCAAAAAGAAATTTCTGAGATATATGCAAGGCTTGAGCATACAAATAATAACATTGAGGAAATTAAAAAGCAAATAGAATCTTCCGAACAAAACTTACATAGGGCAACAATCTATCGTAATAACCTTTATGCCGATAGTAATTTTGAAGATGATACTAGAGAATATGCTCATAACCTTGGATATTTGGAGAGTGAAATTGAAAATGAAATTGAATTTTCAAAAAAGAAACTTTCTGCTTTATACAGCTACAGAGCTTTAGAGTTGACAAAGTTAGATTTATTAAAAAGGCAAATAGAATAACTGTGGCTAACAGTGTATTAGCAAAAGCGGGCTTGAATACTCAAATTGAAAATTTGAATATTCTTCGCCGCCACTGCTTTTCAATTACGTAATATTTTTGTAAGTTTACTTCATTGAAAAAGCATTGGCTTCAGTTAGTCTAAAACTGAACTTTCAGTTCACTTTTCGCCCGCCTTCGCTAATACTTTTTCGTTAGCCGTAATTGTATAAAAAAGTCCATCAATTGAAGAAAAGAATAATAATTTATATAGTTTTTTTCATTTTATATATTCTTCTTGCATTTCCAATTGCTTCAATAGAAGATTTTATTAAAAATGTAGACTTAGAAGTTGTTTTAATATTCGGCTTTGGATTATTAAACTGTATTTTTGCTTTTCTATTCTTAAAGTGGAGTAAACTACTAAATATCATTGTTGCATTCATTATTTCATCGATTTCAATTTTGATAGTAAACTTAACTTGGAAATTAAATATAGCTCCAGAATGGGATGCTTATGGAATACAAACTGCAATTTTTACAAATGCATTAGTTTCAATAATTTTATGGGAAATTACATATCAACTAAAGAAAATTTGTGACAAATGAGTTTTAAAAAGACGGTTTACATTTATAGGGAGAAAACAATAAAAATTGGTGAAGAAAACTTTATTGATTCATCATTTGAAGATTATGAATACGGAGTTATCTTTGAAGATGACGGAAATACTGGTTATTTTTATGCTGTAAATAATGACACAAACATTTTAGATGCACTTCATGTTTATAATGTTGAAGATGTTATTGATAGAAATATTCCGTCATTAGTTAAAATATTATGGAATGAAGATTTAAGTTTGAGTTTTCTTTCAATAAATAATTACATACATGCTGTATTTGATTTTAAAAATAAGGCTGGATTTTGTAGAAATGGATTTCCAGAATCAAATAAGAAGTGGACTAAAGAGAAAAATCGATTACTAACTGATGATTTATTGGAAAAATTATAAAAACAACTACGGC
>NZ_JBYVEB010000141.1:0-6026 GCF_058117085.1 Chryseobacterium sp. CG10_8
TTATTTTCCCGTAGATTCCACAGATTTTTTTACTCAAAAAGAAGAATTAGTGTAATCCGCTGGAATTTTATTTCAGTTATTTCGACTACAATTATTAAAATATTCTCAGGAAAGGAGTAGAGTATTTCAGAAAATTATTTTCCCGCAGATTCCGTAGATTTTTTTACACAAAACGAAGAATCAGTGTAATCTGCGGGAATTTCGTTGTAGTTATTTCGGCTGCTATTTATCACAGTATTTTCAAGTATGGGGTAGAGTATTTCAGGAAATTATTTTCCCGCAGATTCCGTAGATTTTTTTACTCAAAAAGAAGAATTAGTGTAATCCGCGGGAATTTTATCTCAAATATTCTGACAGCAAATTATTACGATATAGTCAAATCTATTTAAAATGTCATGCTGACGAAGGAAGCATCTATATAGATTCTTCGACTCCACTTCAGAACTTCGTTCGCAGACCTTCAGTCTGTGCTCAGAATGACAACCAAATATATCATGACAAATTATTAAGATTTAACTATATTTTTAGGAATGGCGTAGAGTATTTTGAATAATATTCTGCGTAAAGTTTATACTTTAGGGTTTGGAGTTTTTTGAGTTTCGAGTTTAAGTACCATGAAATTCATCTCTAAACCCTAATTTTTTACCCTAAACCCTAAATCCTAAACCCTGAACATCATCCCAAAAACTCGCAACACCCCGATAAGTACGGAAGATACACTAAGCAACCCACCAAAACAGCTACAAAACATAACAAAGTCACTGCACCTGCGGAAATATCTTTGATAAATTTGATTCGTTCGTCGTATTCGGGTTCAATCATGTCGCAGATTTTTTCGATGGCGGTATTGAAGATTTCTGCACTCAAAACCGCAAAACAAGCCAACAAAATAATGGCAGTATCAATAGAGTTAAGTTTCAGGAATGCAATTAGAAAAATATTGATAATCAACGCAAAAATCTCAATTTGGAAATTTCTTTCAGTCAACAACATGGTGTGAATGCCACGGAAGGCGTGAAGGAAACTTTTATACAGCGATGGCTTTCTCATTGTGGATATTTTTACAAAGATAGAATAGATTTCGTTTTCCTTTTCAAAGTCAAATCATTATATTTGTAAAATTAATCATTCTTAAGAGAGCGGTTGGATTAATATTCAAAAGCTTTTCATATAAAAAGATACATAAAACCAATTTAGCAGATGAAATTTATTGTTTCAAGTGGCGAATTACAAAAAGCATTACAAACTGTCAGTGGAGTAATTTCCACTTCACAATCAAGACCAATTTTGGAAAATTATCTTTTCGAAATTGGTACAAACCAATTAACAATTACTGCTTCTGACGGCGAAACCACTTTGGTGACTTCTCTTGAAGTAAAGTCTGACGAAGAAGGAAAAATCGCAGTTCCTGCGAAGATATTTCAAGATTTTGTAAAGACTTATTCGGAGCAACCTTTGACTTTGGTAGTTAAAGACAACGAAGAAGGGACAGGTAATGTTCTTGAGATTTTGGATGAGAAAGACAATTTTGCTGTTGCACTTGACCATGCAGACGATTATCCGGATTTGCCTGAGTTCAGCGCTTCAGAAAGCGTGAAGATTTCTTCAGGAGTATTGGCAGAAGCTTTGAGCAATACGCTTTTTGCTACCAGTAGCGATTCTCTTCGTCCTGTGATGACTGGTGTTTTGTTCCAGTTCAAAGAAGACGAAACCAATTTCGTTGCAACCGATTCTCACCGTTTGGTGGTTTACAAAAGAAAAGATCTAATCGCGGAACCGATGGAGTTCATTATGCCAAAGAAACCGCTTTCGATTTTCAAAAATATTTTAGGAAACAGAGAAGACGAAGTTTTGATTGAGTTCAATGATAATATGGCGAAGTTCACGTTTGATAAAAACACATGGATATGTCGTCTTATCGAGGGAAAATATCCTAACTATTCTGCGGTAATTCCTAAAGATAATCCTAATGTTTTGACCATTAATCGTAACCTACTTTTAGGAGCTATCAGAAGAGCATCGATTATGTCAAACAAATCCACTAATCAAGTAAGATTCAAGCTTTCTGGAAATATTTTGCATCTTCATGCAGAAGATACAGATTATGCTAACAAGGCAGACATGCAAGTACCTTGTGACTACAATGGAGACGATATCAATATTGGATTCAGTTCTAAGTTTTTAACGGAGATGCTTTCTGTACTTAATTCAGAAGATGTAACTCTGAAGATGTCTCAGCCTAACAAACCAGGTATTTTGGAACCAATTGATGGATTAGATGCGGAAGAATCTATCTTGATGCTTTCGATGCCAGTGATTGGAATGTAATTTTTTTTGAAAAGAAAAATAAGATATTAAGAGATTTGGAATTATTTTTCCGAATCTCTTTTTTTTGGAGCAACACGATTGGTCTGTTTCCGAGGTGACTCGCCCGTTTTTCGCTGTATCTTTTTCTTTTTTTTGCCAAGTCTTTCGGCTTTCAAAACCGTGAAAGGCTTCATTCCCACCGCGAAAAAAAAGAAAAAGGATGCCGCTTCAACCGGGGCTAAAATTTTGCTTCATCTGTTTTCGAATCAGTTCAAAAATAACGATATTTGCAAATTATCAGATTGTCTTCAATCTGAAATCTAACATCTGAAATCGTATAAATGAAAATATCAAATAACTGGTTAAAAGACTATATCAAAACAGAACTAAAACCTGATAAAATAGGCGAATATCTTACGGATATTGGTCTGGAAGTGGAAGGTATTGACCGTTTTGAAAACATCAAAGGCGGATTAGAAGGGATTGTTGTAGGAAAAGTATTGACCTGCGAAAAGCATCCTAATGCAGATAAGTTGAAGCTGACAACCGTTGATGTAGGAAACAAAAAGATTCTTAACATCGTCTGTGGTGCTCCTAACGTAGAAGCTGGACAAACTGTTCCAGTGGCAGTCGTTGGAACCAAGATTTATGCTAAAGACGGAAGCTTTTTCGAAATCAAAGAAGCCAAAATCAGAGGAGAGAAATCTCAAGGAATGATTTGTGCAGAAGACGAGTTGGGTCTTAGCGATGACCATGGCGGAATTATGGTTTTGGACGAGGAAAAATTCGAAGTAGGAAAACCTTTTAAAGCGTATTTTGATATTGTTCAGGATGAGGTATTCGAGATTGGATTAACGCCTAATCGTACCGATGCAATGTCGCATTATGGTGTTGCAAGAGACCTTAATGCCTTTTTGGTTTCCAACAAATTGAATTCGGAATTTACTAAAACAAAATCCGAAACTTTACAAATCGAAGGACAGCAAGATTTCGAATTAAAAGTCGAAGACAATGCACTTTGTCCACGCTATATTGGTGCAGTAATTGAGAATATCAAAGTAGCTGAATCTCCAGCTTGGTTAAAGAATCGTTTACAAGCTATTGGACTTTCGCCGATTAACAATGTGGTGGATATTACCAATTTTATTCTTCATGATTTGGGTCAGCCACTTCATGCTTTTGATGCTGATAAAATCGAGGGTAAAAAGGTCATCGTTGGAGTGAGTAAAAAGGGAACCAAATTCACGACTTTGGATGGAGTGGAGCGAGTATTGGATGGTACAGAGTTGATGATTAAAGATGGAAAAAATCATCCAATGTGTATCGCTGGAGTTTTTGGGGGAGCTACTTCTGGAGTTTCTGAAGGTACAACAACTGTGTTTTTAGAGAGTGCTTACTTTGACCCAGTTACTGTAAGAAAAGGTGCTAAATTCCATGGATTGAATACCGATGCATCTTTCCGTTTCGAAAGAGGGGTAGATCCTAACTTGACAAGGACAGCGATAACTCATGCAATTAAATTACTTCATGAAGTTGCAGGTGGAAAATTGGTTGGTCAGTTGTTAGAACATTATCCGAAAAAGATTGAGAATCATTATGTCATCATAAGATTTTCGAAAATCGAAGAAATATTAGGTGCAAAAATTCACCGCGAAAAAGTGAAGGAAATTTTGCAATCTTTAGAAATTGAGATTTTGAATGAGATTCCTAATGGTTTAGAGATTTCGATTCCAGCTTATCGTGCGGATGTAACGAGAGAAATCGACGTTATAGAGGAGATTTTGAGAATCTATGGATACAACAAAATTGATGCTCCGAAGAAAATTTCTTTCTCTCCTGTGAAACTGTCGTTCAATGATTTGGACGAATTAGAGAATACTTGGGCGAGAAGGCTTCAGGGTAATGGTTTCCTCGAAGTGATGAATAATTCTTTAACGTCGGTTAAGGAAGGAGAAGAAGGAGTGGTTACATTGCTTAATCCTTTGAGTAAGGAGCTTTCTTCTATGAGAACTTCTTTGTTGGATGGACTTTTGGAGAACACGATTTACAATATCAATCGTAAGAATCAAGATATTAAGTTCTTCGAATTTGGGAAAATTTATCACAAAAAAGAGAAGTACGAAGAACGTAAGCAATTAGCGATATTAGTTACAGGAAGAAATCAAGCAGAAAATTGGATGCTTCCTAAGTCTTCGACAGACTTCTTTTATCTAAAGGGATATGTCAATATTCTTTTGGAGTCAATTTTGTCTCAAGAATTGGAAGAGGAAGCAATTGAGGACGCTCGTTTTTCCGATGGACTTCAAATTAAGATGGATGGTGTAGTCATTGCTCGAATGGGTAAGGTTTCACCAAAAATGTTAAAAGATTTCGATATCGACCAAGATTGTTTCTATGCAGAAATCGAGGTGGAGAAAGTTCAGAAAATTAGAGAGAATTCTTCAATGAAGTTTTTTGAAATTCCGAAATTCAACAAGATTAGAAGAGATTTGGCTTTGTTAATTGATAAGGAGGTAACTTATGCATCTTTGTACAAGGCTGCAAGAAAAAATCCTTCCACTTATTTGAAGAAAATTAATCTTTTTGATGTGTACGAAGGAAAGAATCTACCAGAAGGGAAGAAGTCTTATGCTTTAAGCTTCGAACTTTTGAATGAAGAGAAAACTTTGGAAGAGCAAGAAATTTCTGCTGTAATGAATTCTCTTATCAAGACATTTGAAAAGGAATTTTCTGCAGAATTAAGATAACCCATGAAAAATATAACGATTAATAAATCGTTTCACTAATAACATGAATTTAATTAAATTGATTATGAAAAAGCTTATTGTTCTTTTTGTGGTTTCTTTTTTGGTGGTGGCTTGTACCGCCTCTAACTCGAAGAAAGAAACAAAAATTCTGCTGGATAACTCAAGTTGGGTTTTAGCAGAAAATGTATCGGGTACGACTCCGACTCTTAATATCGCACAGGGACAGATCTCTGGAAACTCTGGATGTAATAATTATTCTGGAAATGCTACTATCAACGCAGAAGATGGGACTTTTGTTGCAGGAGCATTGGCAAGTACAAGAAAGGCTTGTCCAGATATGTCTGGTGAGCGAAGTTTTCTTAGTATGATGTCGAAAGTTAATAAGTATAAAGTAAGTGCAACCGAATTGCATCTTTATCAAGGCGAACTTTTGCTTTTGAAATTTGTGAAGCAACAACCAGCACGATAAAAATAAAAAGGACTCCAATTGGAGTCCTTTTTTAATATTGATATACAATACTTTGATTGGTATTTTCCAGCACGAGCTTCACAGAATTATGTCCTGCAACTTGAAGCTGACTTACATCAAAACTCCTTTGTTTATAAAAATAAGCTAAGCATGCTTCCTGATTTTCGAAACCTAATTTCAGTTTGCGAGTAACCGGATTTGTAGTATAATCTACTTGTCCGTCGGTGACCAGAGTTAAGACCCAGGTACTTCCGGAGCATCCACTTCCAGCATAATCAATCGTCATACAATTACTGTTTAACGAAAGTGCTTGTACACTGTTATACGCTGATGTGTTTGCAAATTCAGTAGCACTGATAACGGTGCTTTGTTGACATGTAAGTCGATTTTCATCCGCAGTGGAGGGTGTTGAATCACGATTGCATGAAAATAAAAAACTTACAAAAACGAAAAAAAATAAGGATGTTTTCATAATTGTAAGTTTTAATTTTAATTAATTTTTA
>NZ_JBYVEB010000142.1:0-5919 GCF_058117085.1 Chryseobacterium sp. CG10_8
GCTTTGGTTAATAAAAAAGCCACCTAAAATTAGGTGGCTTTGTTGGTTCATTGTGAGTCTTTATCGTTTTGATGATATTCGAACTCACCGAACAGACTGTTTTTCATTCGCAAAAAGATATTCTTTTCGCTTTTCAACAATCGAGGCAGGATTAACAAAGAAAATCCCACAAGCAGTATTCCTACCGCCAATAAAACATAAAATGTTTCCATAATAAAAGGTTTAAAAAAATTAAATTTTACTTCTATATCTACATATTCCATATCTGTGTTTTTTTTATATTCTATATATCCATTATTTTTATCTTTTATAAGTTGAAAAGCCTCATTCAATCGTATATTGAAGTTTTTGTTTTTCAACTGAAACAAAGAAAACCAAAGCGTTTTTCTTACCAAAGGACACTTTTTTGCAATATTCCTAATAGCCTACAAATAAAAGTGTGACGCATCTTTCCATCCCATTTCAGCAAATATATATGGGTGTTAAGACGAAAAGATTTTTGCTTAAGTAGACTGTTTTCTTGTAAGGGTATTGAGACGCAAAAACGGCAAGACACAAAATATCTATAAGCAAAACCAAAGGTTTTTGCCATAAGGACGACGAGCCACGTAAAAAGGCGGATTAATTTTAGGACATAAAAAAACCGCCTGAATTAGGCGGTTGATAAAAATATTATATCGGATTATTTTACATCTTGCAATACATTAGAGAGTGCATCTTTTAATTTACGTTTCCCGATAAAAGCATCGAGCATGGTGTAGATGGTTTGTTTTTCATCATCGGAAAGACTTTCCATAAGAGCGACTTTTTCCATTAGCGATTTATCGAGAGAATTAATTTCTTTAAGTTCATCGGTAGAAGCAAAAAGTTCAGAAAGTGTTACGCCCAAAGCTTTAGCAATGCGTTCCAAAGTATTTACAGACGGATCTGTTTTACCGTTTTCGATACGGCTGTATTGCGCTGTATCTAAGCCCGCATTTATCGTTACTTCCTTTTGGGAAAGGTTTTTGGCAACCCTTATTCTTTTGATATTCTCTCCAATGTTCATATAATGGACTTTTATTACAACAAATTTAGCAAATAAGACTATAAAACAAAACCGAATAAAAATATAATTGTATAATAATACAATTTAATATATCTTTGTTGTATTGTAAAAAAAGTCAAAAACTTTTCTACTATGGAAATCCAAGAAATAAAATCCCAACTCACGATTGCAAACGTCCTGCATTACTACGGTCTGAAACCTGATAAAAATGCTAAAATGTGTTGTCCGTTCCATGAGGATAAAACGCCAAGTATGCAGATTTACTATAAAACACAAACAGCTTATTGTTTTTCTTCCAATTGTAAAACCCACGGAAAAAGTATGGACGTGATAGATTTTATTATGCACAAAGAAAATACAACCAAACACGAAGCCATTAAAAAAGCTGAAGAAATTTTAAATCCAAGTTCGGGAAATCGTGAAATCAGCAGAGAGCAATTTTTGAATAATATGTTCCAATACTTTAGAAATGCCATCAGCAACAGCAAACCAGCAAAGGATTATTTAGAAAAAAGAAATTTAGACAACTCGATTTTGGAAATTGGTTATAATAGTGGTCAATTCCATCATGGGGAACGCAAAACGGAGGAACTTTTGAAACAGGCTTTAGAAGTCGGATTATTACAAGACAAAGGATTGATTAACACAAGAACAGGCGAAAAAGGATTTAGTCCTTTTGCGAAATGGTGTATTTGTTTTGCGCTAAGAAACAAGAAGAATGAAGTTACAGGATTGTATTTTAGAAGTATTTTGGAGAGCGAAAATAACAAATCGGGAGCGGGAACTTCCCGCCATTATTATCTGAAGGAGAGAAAAGGAATTTACCCAGGTTATCCAAGCAAAGAAACCACGAAACTAATTTTGACGGAAGCGATTATAGATTGTGCAAGTTTACTTCAGATCAAAGAAATAAGAGACAATTACAGCCTTATAAGTTGTTTTGGAACGAATGGATTGAACGAGGAGATTTTAAAAGCTATAAAGGAACTCAAAGATTTAGAGGAAATTATTTTTTGTTTTGACCAGGATAAAGCAGGAAAAGAAGCAGTTTTAAAATGTGGTAATGTGATAATGCGAGAATGTGGTAATGTAAAAATTACAAGCGTAGAATTGCCAAATAAAGACATCAACGAAACGCTACAATTACACGATGAAGAAATATTTGTAAAGCTTTTAGAAGAACGGAAACTTATTTTTTCAAATGAAAACAATAAACAAGGTTCGACTCCAATAAGGACTGCAAACAATGTAGAATTTATCGGCAATCAGAAGGAAGCACCTATAGAATTTGTCCGAAATTTGTCCGCAACTGATTTTCTACAACAAAAAGACTTACTAAAATCTTTAAATCAGTTGATAGAAAAAGCAGGAATTATCGGCGAAGAAAACTCACGGCTTCTACTCTTTTTAATTACAATCAGTTACTTAAATAAAAGTCCATTGCACGGAATTGTACAAGGTTCTAGCGGAAGCGGAAAAACGCATATTATCTCAAGAATTGCGGACTTAATGCCACAAGAAGACGTTTTGAGATTTACACGAATTACAGAGAGCAGTTTATACAATTGGGGCGAGTTTGACCTGTTCCAAAAAATAATCATTATCGAAGATTTGGACGGATTAAAGGAAGATGCGTTGTATGCACTTCGTGAATTTATATCCAATCAAGTTTTGAGAAGTTCGGTAACGATAAAAGACAAAAAAGGAAATAATAAATCCAGTCATAAAATCGTGAAAGGACAGTTCTCCAGTTTAAGTGCAACGACCAAAGGCGAAACGTACGAGGACAATATGAACCGAAGTTTTATCATTGCCATTAATGAAAGTGAAGAACAAACTGAAAAGATAATCAGTTATCAGAACCGCAGAAATGCAGGAGAAGTTGATAAAAGCGAGGAACAAAAAGCCATCAGTTTTATACAAAAATTAGTAAAAAATTTAAAGCATTACGAAGTAATCAACCCTTTTGCAACACAAATACAGCTTCCAAATAATGTGAAAAATAAAAGGCGTTTAAATGAAATGTTCCAAGCGATTATTAAGCAAGTAACCTTTATTAATCAGTATAACCGACAACTAACAACTGACAACCAACAACTAATTACCGAAATTGAAGATATTGAGAACGCTGTAGAAATATTATTTGAAAGTATCATTTTGAAAATCGACGAACTCGATGGAAGTCTAAGACAGTTTTTTGAAAAACTAAAGAAAGTCTTTAAAGAGAATAGTTTTACAAGATTTGAATCGATGGAAGTTACAGGATTTAAAAAGACACAATTACAATTTTATCTGAATGAATTGGTACGATTGGAATATTTAAAACAAATCGGTTTTGCCAATAAAGGATTTAAGTATAAAATCTCTTACAGTGATAATATTCAGAAAGTTAGAAAAGATTTAAAAGAAGTTTTTACGAAACAATTGGAACAATTAAAAGCGAACGCTACCGAACACAAACGAACGCCAAACGGAAGCAAAACGAACGCTAAAATATTGACAAAGTCCTATGAATAAAGGAAAGTTGGTTAGCGTTCGGAAAAACAGAAAATATTGAGTAAGCAAAACCATCATACTTATAAAAATGAGTGACGAAAATATTTATTTATTCAGAAAAGAATTACAGAATTTAGGATATTGCGAAAACGCTGTAAACTCCTATCCAAAGCAAATAAGAACATTTTTAGAGTTCACTAAAAAAGAGAATACAAAAATAAAATCCGAAGATATTTTAAACTATTACAGCCATATAAAAACGGTAAAAGGAAAGAGAACAAAAAAGCCATTCAGTGAAAATTATATTGCAGGAATCTTATTATCTATTAGACTTTACTTTGATTATTTACAAAGAAACGGAACCATAAAAATAAGTCCTTACCAACTGAAAATAAAGCAACCAAAATCAGAAGAAAGAAAAATATTTACACAGGAAGAAATCAGAAAACTATACAACAAAAGCACATCATTACAGACGATAATATTACACTTGTGCTATGCGTGCGGACTGAGAAGAAATGAAGCAGGAGAACTGAAAATAAGCGATATAGATTTAGAGAATAATTTGCTCTACATCAAGAAAGGAAAAGGTAAAAAACGAAGGGTTATTCCATTTACAAAACAAGTCAAAAAAGACATTAAGAGATTTTTAGATACAAGAACCGAGACACAAGACGAAAGAGTTTTAAAAATTACTCCTCAAAAAATCTACGAAGAATTTAAAAAACTGTTGAAAAAAACAGGGTTAGAAAATCAAGGATTTACGCTTCATTGTTTAAGACATACCATTGCAACGCAGTTATTAGAACAAGGAATGGAACTTGAAAAAGTAAGAGATTTTCTCGGACACGAATATTTAGGAACAACACAGATTTATACAAGAGTGAGTTATGGAACTGGAAAATTATCTGCAAACTGAATTATCTAAACAAACGATAAAAAGCTATCTCTATGAAATAGAAAAGTTTAAAAAGCATTATAAAAATCCGGAGAAATTAAGTTATCAAAACTTGATGGAATATGTAGAATTACTGAGAAAAAATTATAATCCTCAAAGCATCAGAAGAACCATTTATGCAATCAAAAAATACTACGATTATTTAGTGGAAACAGGAAAAATAAAATACAATATTGCAAAAAATATTAAGATTAGAGACGGTAAAGAAAATCCAATCCAATTACAGGAATTACTCACAGAAAAAGAACTTTTAAAACTGTTAGAACCAAGAAAAGAAAGATATCCGTTTTTAGAAAAAAGAAATCAAATTATCATAAGTTTACTTGTGAATCAAGCCTTATTAGTCAGCGATATAGAATGTTTGAAAATAGAAGATATTAATCTGAAGGAAGCCAAAATAAAAATCCAAAAAGCAGGCAAAACCAACGAAAGAATTTTAGATTTAAAAGCAGAACAAATCCTTTTATTCTACGAATATTTGCAAGAAGATAGAGAGCAATTAAAAAAAGAAAAAACTTCTTTTTTTCTATTGAATAAGTTAGGAAGTAAAATTACTGCGGACGATATCAATTATCTCGTATCAACGTATCAGAAGGACTTTACAAAAAAATTGACTTCCATAACCATTAGACAAAGCGTTATAAAATTAAAATTAGACCAAGGTGAAAACTTAAGGAAAGTTCAATATTTTGCAGGACACAAACACGCAGACACAACGGAAAAATACAGAGAAACAGGAATCGAAGCTCTGCAAACCGCAATCAATCAGTTCCATCCGCTTGCATTTTAAGTAGTTTTCCCACCTTCCAAATAAAAAAGACATTTTCTCCGACGCTTTCCCAAAACTTTTCCAACGCTTTAATGCCACAGCAAATTACATAATCAAAGTTATACGCAATTGCCAACGCAAAAACGTTGTTCTCCACTCCGCTAAAGCTTCGCTCCGCACAAACCAGCACCATCTTTGCCTATAACTTGGGATTATGTAAAATGCTTTCCTTGCAACGTGCAAAGCACTTTTGCGCCACACTTTAGCCATCAACTTTTCCCGAATCTTTCCAGGTCCGAAAAAAGACTTTTTCTCCACTTCTCCCACCCTGAATAAGGAAAAATGCGCCAACGCTTTTTGCCAACGCGCAATGTGGATTTGTGGAAAAATCCGAGCTGAAATCCAACCGCAGTTTTTCCCACAAGTCCACATTTACAACAACAGCGACAACAACAGAAAATATTTACAACATTTTGAAAAACTGAAACTTATTTTTTCAATTGCAAGAAAAAAACTGCGGAAATCTGCGAAATCTGTGGGAGAATTTTTTATCTTTGATAAAGCGAGCAAGAGCAGACGTTCACAGTGTAAAGCCTCGCGTGAAAAAAACCTTGAGTAGGAAGCTTTGGAAAAAGTGAGCGGGGATGT
>NZ_JBYVEB010000143.1:0-5774 GCF_058117085.1 Chryseobacterium sp. CG10_8
TAACATTTTAGAGTTACTTCTAATTAGGTTTAATAAAAAGAATTAAATTATTAAATTTGCCATTATTGAAAGTTACCAGACATGGCTTCAAAAAATCAGAAAGATAAATCACGACAATATAAACCCTCTACCGTAAGACGGTTAGATACGCTTTCTGGTAATGAATGTGCTCATCCCGATTGTCCAAAAAAACTAATTGCAGAAGATGGCATTTCAATTATCAGTAAAATTTGCCATATAGAAGCCGCAAGCAAAGATGGACCTCGCTACAATAAGGACATGAATGATGATGAACGCAGAGCCTTTGAAAACTTGGTTTTGCTATGTGATGAACATCATGTGATAATTGACAACAAGGAAAATGAGGATAAATATCCCGTTTCGCTATTAAAACAATGGAAAGCTGATCACGAACGGAAAATTTTGGAAATAATTTCGAGTAAAAACCTACTTTCTAAAAATCCATTAGCACTAAATAAAGTAATAAACGTTATTGGAAATAAAATAGGAGAAATCATTGATTTGCCTGAAGCGGAAAGTGCTCCCAATCCAGAAACTAAAATTGCGTACAACAAAATTTTTCGTTATGAAGGTATTATAAGGGAATTTGCTGCTTATCAAGCTAAACTAAATCGAATATATGAAGAAATTGAGAAAGAAGGCTCTATCAAAAAAGAACTTGTTTTGCACAATATTAAAAGTTCATATATCCATGTAAGAAGGGAATATCCAACGTTTGAAGATATTACAAAAAATGCTGATGCTATTTTTGATAAAGTAATAGAAGATATATCCGAAAAAATATACAATGCTCCTAATAAAATTGAAGGTTTTGATCAAGAAACGATTGATTTTAGTATTATGATTGTTGTTGTTGATGCTTTTATGCGTTGCAATATTTTGGAAGAGCCTCCAAAATCTATTTGATATGATAATTGATAAAAATATTAATCCAGAGAGAGATTTATATTATTTGGGAGGAATCTTAATTGATGTTCTTTCTCATAAAAAGGGTAATGAAATTGACTATCTGGAATTATACAAATTGTTTAATCAAAAACACGAAATCACTATTAATCTATATTCATTAACTTTAGACTGGTTATTTATTTTGGGAGTAATAACAAAGGGTGAAAACGGGAAAATAAAAAAATGTTTTTAAAAGAACTTAAAATAGAGAATAAACAAGGGGTAATTCGAACAATTGATTTTCGCAAAGGGCTTAATTTAATTGTAGATGAAACTGCTGAAACTGATAGAAAATCAACAGGCAATAACGTTGGAAAAACAACTGTGCTTAGATTAGTCGATTTTTGTTTAGGTTCTGATGGAAAAAATATTTACCAAGATAGCGAGTTCAAGGAGCAAGAGAATAGTACAATTAAAGACTTTCTAATAGATACAGAAGTTGTTGTTTCTTTAAATGTAGTTGACGATTTAGACTTTCCTACAAACTCAATTACAATCAGAAAAAATTTCTTAAAGCATAGCAAAAAGCTACAAGAAATCAATGGGGAGAACATTTCTAATAATAAAGAATTTGATCTGAAACTTAAGGAATTGTTTTTTGATACAGGTGTTGAGAAACCAACATTTAAACAGATTATTTCAAAAAATATAAGAGACGAAAAGAATAAATTAGCGAATATCGTTAAGGTGTTGAATCCATATACCAAAACTGAAGAATATGAAGCATTATTTTTGTTTTGGTTAGGAATTAATACAGATACCCATAACCAAAAAGAACTCTTAGGAAAAGAAAAAACAAGAGAAGAAAATTTTCAAAAAAGGCTTAGAAAAGACGGAGAATTATCATTAATTGATCAACAGTTAGAACTTGTCAATTCTAAAATTTTAGAATTACAGAACCTTAAGGCAAAATTCAACTTTAATGAAAAATTTGAATCTCAAATAAGTGAATTGAATGAAGTGAAATTATCACTATCAAAACTTTCAACTGAATTTAGTCGCCTGAATATGAGGAGAGAACTCGTAATGGAAAGCAAGGAAGACTTAGAAAGGGAAAAAACTAATATAGATGTCGGTCAAATTGAACTATTGTACAATAAAGCATCAAGGTTAATCCCAACTTTACAAGTGTCTTTTCAAGAAACCATACAATTCCACAATGATTTAATTAATGAAAAAATAAAGTTTATTGAAAAGGAACTACCAGCAACAATCGAAAAGTTAAAAGAAATTTCTAAAACAATAAGCTCTCAAAGAAAACGAGAAAAAGAATTATCAGAATTCATCAGTGCTTCTGAATACAGTGATGATTATGACAAAATATTAATTGATCTTAACTCTTTTTTTGAGAAGAAAGGGTCATTAGAGGAACGCAAAAAATATTGGATAATATCCAATGAAAAGCTTGAAAGAATAAATGAAGAATTAGATACGATAAACTCTCAGATTAATTCTAAAGATAGTCTTATTCAAAAAAGAATTACACTATTCAATAAGTATTTTACAAAGATATCTAACGAGCTTTACGGCGAAGAGTATCTTTTAAGTACTCAAAAATCTGAAAAGGGTTACGATTTAATTGTTACAAATCTTGAAGGAAATCCAAGTACAGGAAAGAAAAAAGGACAAATTGCTGCTTTTGATTTTGCATACATTCAGTTTGCGGAAGAGATAGAAATAAAATTTGTACATTTTATAATGCACGATCAATTGGAGAATATGCACGATAATCAATTAAGTACAATTTTAGTAGATTTAGCAAA
Source organism: Chryseobacterium sp. CG10_8 (assembly GCF_058117085.1). Classification (NCBI taxonomy): domain Bacteria; kingdom Pseudomonadati; phylum Bacteroidota; class Flavobacteriia; order Flavobacteriales; family Weeksellaceae; genus Chryseobacterium; species Chryseobacterium sp. CG10_8. The sequence goes on from NZ_JBYVEB010000143.1 coordinate 2,733, forward strand.
CTCAATTAATTGTCAGTTTATTTTACCAATAGTGCGAGATAAAATCCCTTCTGATTTAGATATTGAAAAATATATAATTCTAAAACTTTCAGAAGGAAATAAACTGTTTAATGTTTAATTCAAATATTGTCAAATTCAAAATTTCAAAAGCAAAAGCAACCAAAAGCCTTTTGGAGTTAAGGGAGTTGTGTAATTATGATATTCACTCCATCATTTTTAGAAATTAAGTTTTGAATACGGAAGCATTTTTGTAAGTTTACTACGCTTAAAAAGCATTAGCTTCAGTTGGTTGAAAATTGAACTAACCACTTCTTTAGGTTTCAGTTTATTTTTCGTCCATCCTTCGCTAATACTTTTTCTTTAGTGGCAATTTTGAAGTACACAGCCTGAATAATAAAATATGTCTGAAATCCTTAAAAAACACATAAACCAAATTGTCAATATTGACGATATAGAGTTTAAAAATATTTTAATGTTTTTTAAATCAAAGAGTTATCGTAAAAAACAATTTGTAATTCAAGAAAATCAAATTGTAGATAATGTATATTTCGTTGAGGATGGGATACTAAAAACCGTTTTTATTGATGATACAGGCAAAGAACATATCTTACAGTTTGCATGTACTAATTGGTGGATTTCTGATTTTACTGCTTTTTTCAAAAAGGAAGAATCTACACTCTCAGTGGAATGTCTTACTGTCTCTAAACTCTTATCTGTCTCCTATTCCGACTTAGAATCAGTGTGCAGAAAATACCAAAAAATAGAACATTTCTTTAGAGTAAAATCAAACTTTGGATACATTGCACTGCAACAGAGAATCATTTCATTAATGTCGCAATCTGCTAAAATGAGGTATGAAAATTTTTGTATGCAATACCCTGATATGCAACAAAAAATCCCAAAACAACAAATCGCAAATTATTTAGGTGTAAGCAGAGAAACCTTAAGTCGGTTACAAAAGTGATCTACATCACAAGTTTTTTGTGATATAGATCCTTGTCTTCATCTTTTTTGTAAATGTATCTTTGCAATTCAAAATACATTATTTATGAATAGAAAAAAAGTTTGGTTTATTACAGGAGCTTCCAAAGGATTAGGACTTGAGCTTGTTATTAAATTACTTGAAAAAGGGAATCAAGTGGTGGCAACATCAAGGAATGCAGACAAGCTATTACCACTGCAAACCCAATTTTCAAACCTTCTTCCTATTTCTATGGAAGTAACAAATAAAAACAGTATTCAAGAAGCAGTTGACAAGACTATCCAGCATTTTGGCAAAATAGATGTAATAGTTAATAATGCTGGTTATGGATTATTAGGGACTATAGAAGAGTTATCGGAGAAAGAAATACAAGATATTTTTAATGTAAATGTATATGGTGTAATGAATGTTTGCAAAGCAGTATTGCCATATATGAGAAAAGAAAAATCTGGGCAAATAATCAATATAGCCTCCGTTTCAGGTTCTGTAGTCGCACCTGCAACGGGTATTTATAGTGCCACAAAAGCCGCTGTTATTCAAATTTCAGAAGCTCTAAATACGGAACTTGCTGAATTTAGCATTAAGGTTACAGCAGTATGTCCAGGTGGCTTTAGAACGGATTTTTTAGATAAATCATCTATGATTTTACCAAAAAACCCAATTCCCGATTATACACAAGTAAGAACCATCATTGAGCATTTTGGGGCATTGAATAAAAACCAAGGTGGTGACCCTAAAAAAGCCGCCGATGCATTTATAGCTTTATCGGAAATGCAAAATCCACCAGCTCGTATCTACTTTGGTACAGATGCAATACGTATGATGGAAAGAAAAATTAACGAAATTACCCAATCAATAAATCAAAATATTGGCCTAAGCGAATCCACAAATTATTAATTAAAATAAAAATAAAATTATGTCACAAGAATTAAGTAAAGATCCCGTATTTGATGGTGTAGGTTATGAACCATCATTGTTTTCTCGTTCAATGTTTGTAGCCCCAAAAACGGATTATGACCATACCGTTTATGAGAATGCCAATACAGACAAAAAGAAAAAAATCTTGGTTGTTTGTACAGAAGACCGCTATATGACGATGTCTAACGGTAAAAAATTCTCCACAGGAAATCATCCAGTAGAAACTTTAGTTCCTATGTTGCATTTAGAAGCTGCTGGTTTTGAATCACATATTTTTACACCTACAGGACAACCCGTAGCGCTAGAAATGTGGGCAATGCCATCTGAGGATGAGGCTGTAAAAGATATTTTGGATAAATATAAATCACAATTTCAAAAACCAAAGAGTTTATTAGAGTTTGTAGAAAACAACATGCAATCAGACGATGAATATGTAGCCGTTTTTTTACCTGGAGGACACGGAGCCATGCTGGGATTACCACAAAACGACAATTTAAAAAAATTGATAAACTGGGTTAATAAAGAAGACAAGTATATGCTAGCTATTTGTCACGGACCCGCTGCTTTGTTAGCAGGAGCACATCACGAAGACGCCGATAGTTTTCCTTATAAAGGATATCAAGTGAAAGCATTTCCAGACACTATCGACACCCAAACACCTGCCATAGGATATGTACCTGGAGAGATGCCTTGGTTTTATGGAGAAAAACTGAAGTCTCTTGGAGTTGAATTTCTAAACAATGATATCACAGGTGCTTGTCACACTGATAGAAAATTAATAACAGGAGATAGTCCACTTGCTGCCAATAATTTTGGTAAAATGAGTGCAAAAGAATTATTAAATCAATAAAAACTGCCACTAACAATGTCTTTGCAAAAGCGGGCTTTACTTCGGCAAGCTCAGCAACTAGAATACTCAAATTGAAACCTAACGAAGTGGTTCGAGGAAGTCAAAGTTTGAGTTTTCTTCGGCGCTAATATTTTTTCGTTGTCCGCAAGTTTATCAGTGTACCGAAACCCATCGCCAAAAGCAAAGAGTACTATCTCACACATTATGTCTTTTCATCGTTAAATTTCAACAAATCGTTCAAAAGCAAAACCAACCAAACTCCTTTTGGAGTTAAGGGAGTTATTTAATTAAA
>NZ_JBYVEB010000144.1:0-5565 GCF_058117085.1 Chryseobacterium sp. CG10_8
TTAATATCAGTTCTTTATATTTCACAGGATAAAAAAACATATTTTCCTCAACTATTTTTTAATAAAGCTACTGCTCAAAAAGCCCTAGAGAAAGGAAAATCGACCATTAGAGGAAAAGCCTATGTCTTGACAGGGGAATTTGTAAGCTCAAACAAACAATATGCGGGTAAAAATACTGTTGTAACGCTTTTTCCGGCAACTGAATATTTCGAAGAATGGTATGAACTGAAAAAAGACCACAAAGGGGATAACGTTGTCATGACACCAGAAGCTTTTGCATGGAGACTTGAAACCAAAACTGATGAATACGGAAATTTTGAATTCCCCAACATGAAGCCAGGAAAATATTACCTTGAGACCACCATTGGATATGTAGGAACAGGAAGAGCTGTTGAACAAACAGGCACCGTATATGTAGCGAATGGATTGGGTAATATCACAAGTGCGACGCCTATTTACGAGAGATATTACTATAATTACAATACTTCAGCTAAAGCGAACACCTTTGTGGAAATCACTGAAAATGGACAATTAATTGAAGCTAAATTAAAACCCAATCCGTTTGACGGTTTCAAAAGCGGAAAGCCCTCTTCCACGCAATGTTACCAATTTCACAACCTGCAAAACGGGACCTGTAAGACTTTCCATGCCAACGGAGAAATCAAGATGATAGCTGATTGGAAAGAAAATCTATATGATGGAAATTATGCTGAATTCACTGAAAAAGGAATAAAAGTAGCGGAAGGAAAGTTTAAAAAAGGGTTTAAAATTGGACTTTGGAAAAACTATGACAAGATTAAAGGCAGTTTAGACACCGAAGAAAACTACAAATACCAAAATGGTATGAGCAAATTAGAGGGCCAAGTTAAGTTCTATTATCCTTCGGGGAAAATTGAAGAAGTACAAAATTACATTAATGGCAAACGTCAGGGCGAAGTCACTATATATTACGAAAATGGACAGGTTAAGCAGAAATTAAATTTTCAAGATGATCAATTGAATGGGAAAGCATCTTACTTTGACGATTCTGGAAAACTAGTCAAGGAGGAGATGTATAAGAATGGAGTCAAAGCGAAGTAATTTTGAAAGTTGACATCCTCCAATAATTTCAAAAAAAGTGAATTTCTTCATGGAAAAGCCTCAGATTTGGAATTTTATTTTAACTTTGGACAAGACGTGATTTGATTCAATTTATAATTTAAGATTCATTAATGAAAACGACTTCTACCCTATTATTCCTTCTATTTTCCACTTGTTTTTTCGCACAAAAAATTGACCTCAAAAAAGATATTGACGCCATTACCAAAGACAAAGATGCCATTGTTGCGGTTTCGGTTTTGGGAATTGATTTCCCAATGGAATATCAAAATAAATACGGGTCAAAAAGAATGGTGATGCAAAGCGTTTTCAAGTTTCATATTGCGCTGACAGTGATGGATTGGGTGGATAAAGGAAGATTGAAGTTGGACAAGAAAATTCCTATTAAAAAATCGGATTTATTAGAAGATACTTGGAGTCCAATCCGAGAAGCCTATCCAGCAGGAACACCAGATTTGACACTAGACCAAATTATTGATTATACTGTTGCTCAAAGTGACAATAACGGTTGTGACATTTTACTCAGAATGATTGGAGGTCCCAAATCGGTACAGGAGTTCATGAATTCTAAAAAAGTAAAAAACTTCCAAATCAAGTACAACGAAGAACAAATGCAGCAAGGTTGGAGACGTCAATATGAAAACTATACAACCGCAGAATCGGCTTCTAAATTATTAAAAGAATTTTACGACGGAAAAATCCTAACAAAACCTTCTACAGATTTCCTGATGAATGTAATGTTAGGAACCACAACAGGAACCAACAAGCTTATCGAACAACTACCAAAAGGAACGCCTGTAGCCCACAAAACGGGTTCTTCTTCGACCAATTCAGAGGGAATTACTGCTGCACATAATGATATAGGAATTGTTACCTTACCCAATGGAAGACATTACGCGATTTCAGTGTTTGTCAATGACTCTAAGGAAAGCGAAGAAGATATGTGCAAAATAATTTCGGATGTATCAAAGGTAGTTTGGGATTCTTTGGTGAATTAATTTTATGTAAAAAAAAATTGTTCTGTGAAATTTATTTATTTGCTCTTTTCTCTGTTATCATTTTTATGTAGTGCACAAGCTGATGATAGTCTTCAGCTAAAAATCTACAAGGAGAATATCGAAAGGCAACACACCGTTTTTGCAGACAATAATGAAAACGCCCCTATTTCAGTAGAATTCTCTTGGAATGGCGAAAATATCATTTCATCAACTGCAAAAAAGTTCACTGTTGTACTTCCTGAAAAATCAAAGAGAAATGTCATCATGACATTTTCTGTAGTTCCAAATAAAAAATCAAATTTCGAATATGGAGCAGGATTTGTCTTGGGTGATGTTCGAGATGATAGTAGCGAGAATAATTTTATCTATCAGTTACCTTTTGAAACAGGCAAAAAACACAAAATATATCAAGGATATAATGGAATTTTTTCGCATCGAAATACATATTCGCTAGACTTTGGCCTACAAAAGGAAGAAAATGTCCTAGCTGCAAGGGCAGGAAAGGTTGCAAAAGTAATTATACATCATAATAAATCATGTCCTTCCGAAAATTGTTCAAAATTCAACAATAGAATTATTATACTGCACGAAGATGGTACTTTAGCAGAATATGTACATCTTGCCAAAAACTCAAATAAAGTTAACGAAGGAGACTTTGTTGAAGCAGGTGATGTTATTGCTAAATGTGGAAATACTGGTTTGACACAAGGCTATCATCTTCATTTTTCGGTGTATAGGAACGAAATGGGTGGCACAAGGAGATATTACAAAACACTTTTTAATGCTAGAGAATCTAAAAAACCGACGTATCTTACAGAAGGAAAATACTATACCAAATAAGAATTTAATATAATTTCTGATATATAATAATATGAAAAACATCGTAGTCATCGGAGCTGGAACAATGGGAAATGGAATCGCCCATACGTTTGCACAAACTGGTTTTAAAGTAAGTTTGGTAGATGTAAAGCAAGATAATATTAACCGCGCTTTGCAGATTATCACTACCAATCTCGACCGCATCATTGCAAAAGGAAATCTAACTGAGGAACAAAAACAAGAAACGCTTAACAATATTTCCACTTTTACTGAACTGGGAGATGCTGCAAAAAATGCAGACCTCATCGTGGAAGCTGCAACAGAAAATCTAGACCTGAAATTGAAGATTTTCAAACAAATGGACGAATTAGCTCCAGAGCATTGCATCCTTTCCACCAACACTTCTTCTATCTCAATTACTAAAATTGCGTCAGCAACAAAAAGACCAGAGAAGGTTATCGGAATGCACTTTATGAATCCTGTTCCAATCATGAAACTAGTAGAAATCATTAAAGGCTATTCTACTTCTAAAGAAACCTTTGATGCTATTTTCGAAATGTCCAAAACATTGGGTAAAGTTCCAGTTGAAGTTAATGATTATCCAGGATTTGTCGCTAACAGAATCCTAATGCCGATGATTAATGAGGCTATCGAAACACTTTACAATGGAGTAGCTGGCGTTGAAGAAATTGACACCGTCATGAAGTTAGGTATGGCTCATCCAATGGGACCTCTACAACTAGCTGATTTTATTGGGTTAGATGTTTGCTTAGCAATTCTTAATGTGATGTATGACGGCTTCAAAAATCCAAAATATGCTCCTAATCCACTCCTAGTCAATATGGTGACTGCAGGAAAATTTGGAGTAAAATCTGGTGAAGGTTTCTACGACTATTCCGAATCCAAAAAAGCGGAAAAAGTAGCCAAAATGTTTGCAAAATAATTAGAAATGCCAATTCAATAATGATACAAACCTTATAGATTTTTGCAAATCTATAAGGTTTTTTTACAATAATGAAAGAGACTACAAAAGAAAACACATTCAACAAAGTATTAATTATCATAAGTTTAGCAATGATAATTATTCGTTTTTTATTAAATGAAAAAGGAAGAGTTAATCCTGACTCAATTCGATTTATGAGGACTGCTCACGTTTTTCCTATCGTTGATAATACTATTACTCCATTGGGCTATCCTATAAGTCTGAAATTTTTAACATTTTTTGGATTAGATGAATTTTGGTCAAGCAAGGTCCTAGGAATTGCATGCTATTTCTTCCTCTTATTCTTTGCTTGGAAAAAGAAATTCTATTTCCGAGAAATAGTCCTTACCTGTGGACTTTTCTTATATGTTTCTATCTTTTCTTACACCATGAGCGAGGTATTAATTCTGCCTTTTATCTTTCTCTTGCTTTTTGTCGGGAGACAAATTATCATCGGCGAAATCCAAAACTGGAAAGCAATCCTCTATCTGAGTTTAGCTTTGATTTTAGCTTTCAATGTCAGATACAGTGCACTATTTCTCATGGGCGGCGTTTTCCTTTTCGGTCTAATCTCTTGGAAGAAAAACTATGGAAAATACTTTATGATTTCAGGAGTTATTGGAGTCGTATTTGTAGCACTGTACAAAATTCTGATGATTGACTATTTTAACGAAACATACACCAAAGACAATTTAGATATAGGCCTCAAACCTACTTCTCAACTTCTGTACGAAGCTTTTGAAGGACTTACTACCAGCTTTAATCCTTTTATACATATTCCAAATCCAGGAGGAGGAATAGTTAATTGGGCTATTTTTGGGATCGGATTTTTAAATATAATTGTCTTTGTTTTCCTATCTATTAAAAATCGGCTATCTTCCACAGAAAAATATTTTGTATTCATCGGAACAATAGGGATTGTATGCTCCTTTTTCGTGCAATATTTCTACTCGGTCAACGCATTGGATTACCGACTACTATCTCCTTTCATCCTTTCTATATGGCTGGTTTACTTTAAGAAAATCTATGCAGTATTCGGCAAGCTTACCTATGGTATAACAATCATGAGTTTTGTAACTGGGTTGGCTTTCATTTGGCTTTCTAGAGCTAACTACCTCGAAAACAGAAAGGAAATTACAAATTTTCTCGTTCAGGAGAAATTAATGAATAAGAAAATAAAATACTACGCGCCAGAAATGGAGCATGATGACAATTACAAACAAATCCAAATTGCAGAATTAATTAGTACTGTTAATCCCGAAGTTTATATTACCCATAATCCTAAGGACACCTTAACAAATGAGACTTTAACAGCTTATAAAGTGACCACTAAAATTAAAATTAAGGAGAATAAATTTCAATAAATTTATGTACCTTTGAATAAATCTAAATTAAAGAAAAATGAAATTACCAAAGTTTTTATTGGCTGATAATTCCGAATTTCCGGAAGATTTGTTTGTAGTTCATACCGAATATCCAAGATTTATCCTTAATGTAGAAGAGGAAGAAGTTGAGTGGTTAGATGATTTGGAAGGTGACGACGAGGAAACCATCGCTGACGAAGCAACTAAAGTAGTTGAAGCTGCTTTCAATTGGTGCGATGCAGAACTTGAAAAATACGACGAAGAAGAAGACGAAGAATAATCTCTCGTTTTTAGCTTAAAAATT
>NZ_JBYVEB010000145.1:0-5542 GCF_058117085.1 Chryseobacterium sp. CG10_8
AATATTTATGAAGAAAATCAAAATTACAAGGAAGCAACTCTCCTTTAAATATGCGGGAGCTTTTCTTATCTAAATACCCATGATAGAGTAATCCAGATTTGTCGCCACAATAAAAAAGACTTTCGTACTTTGAAAAATGTGAAATACTATCATATTTAGGTTCAATTAATATTTTCGCATCTTTATAGTTTGCATATCCCCACTTGTTTCCCTTTCTAAAAGGAACGGCTTCTTTCAGAAAATTAATATCAAATTCATTTCTTGATATCAAATTACTGCTTTCATCAAAAACATATGTTTGACTTTTAAAGCCATTTTTATAATACCAAGAAGCTTCACCAACATACTTTTCAGTGGTGCAATTATTTTCCTTACTATAACCAGAAAATTGTAATTCGCCAGTAATATAAAAATCTTGAATATAAAAAAGGTCGTCTTTACTTTTTGTTATTTTTCGATAATACTCAGCATTCTCTTTTTTAGTTTCGTTCCAATCCTTATCATAATAACATGATATATCTTGTGCTTGGAAAAGCAAACAAAAAAACAGAAAAAACAAAACCCTCATAATGAAATATTTACACCAAAATCACCAACAAATCATCACCAATTTTCTCAACTTTAGCGATGTTGTTTTTTGTTAAATTCTTGGAAGCTTTATCCCATTTCTTACCAGAAAGTTGAGATTGAGTTTTGACATCTGTCAAATTCATTTCACCTCCATTTTTCTGTAATATATCAAGAATGATTTTTTCATCTTCATTCGCTTCAAACTTCGCGCTTCCTTCTTCCTTCTTCTCAGGTTTCATTTGCGGGAAGAATAACACTTCCTGAATGGATGGATTATTGGTCAAGAACATGATTAAACGATCCATACCAATTCCTAAGCCTGAAGTTGGAGGCATTCCGTATTCCAATGCACGTAGAAAATCTTGGTCAATAAACATCGCTTCATCATCACCTCTTTCAGACAGTGCCATTTGAGCTTCGAAACGCTCTCTTTGGTCAATAGGGTCATTCAACTCGGAATAAGCATTGGCAATTTCTTTTCCACAAACCATCAATTCAAATCTTTCGGTAAGACCTTCCTTGCTTCTATGTTTCTTGGTCAAAGGCGACATTTCGATAGGATAATCTGTAATGAAAGTTGGCTGAATGAAGTTTCCTTCACATTTTTCACCGAAAATTTCATCAATCAATTTCCCTTTTCCCATGGTTTCATTCACTTCGATACCAATAGATTTTGCAAAATCACGAAGTTCATCTTCAGATTTACCTGTAATATCAAATCCTGTAAATTGCTGAATTGCCTCAGTCATCGAAACTCTTGGATAAGGTGCTTTCCAACTGATTTGGTGTTCTCCAAAAGTAGATTCTGGACTTCCATTAACAGCAGTAGCCACATGCTCTAACAACTTCTCCGTGAAATCCATCATCCAATTATAGTCTTTGTACGCTACATAAATTTCCATTGCTGTAAATTCAGGATTGTGAGTTCTGTCCATTCCCTCGTTTCGGAAATTTTTAGAAAACTCATAAACACCATCAAAACCACCAACAATCAGTCTTTTAAGATATAATTCATTGGCAATTCTCATGTACAAAGGAATATCCAAAGCATTGTGATGCGTAATGAAAGGTCTTGCAGCAGCACCACCTGGAATCGCTTGCAAAATTGGCGTTTCTACCTCAAAATAACCTGCGTTGTTAAAAAACTCACGCATGGCATTGAACATTTTTGTTCTTTTAACAAAAACTTCTTTCACATGAGGATTCACCGTTAAATCTACATAACGCTGTCTGTATCTCAACTCTGGGTCGTTGAAAGCATCATGAACCACGCCATTTTCATCAGTTTTAGCTTGTGGAAGCGGACGAAGTGTTTTGGTTAATAAAGTAAAATCTTTCACCATTACGGTCATTTCTCCTACCTGAGTTTTGAACAACTCTCCTTCCAAACCAATAATATCACCGATATCTAAAAGATGTTTGTAAACTTCGTTATATAAAGTCTTGTCATCACCTGGACATATTTCGTCACGGTTGAAATATACCTGAATTCTACCTTCAGAATCCTGAAGTTCGGCAAAACTTGCCTTCCCTTGAATTCTACGACTCATTAATCTACCAGCGATTTTCACACGCTTGCCTTCTTCAAAATTATTTTTGATAGATGCTGTAGTATCTGTTATGGTATATTCAGCAGCTGGGAATGCGTCGATTCCCATTTCTGTTAATTTTTGCAATTTCTCGCGACGGATTAATTCCTGTTCTGATAAAGACATTTTATTCGTTTTTTCGACTTGCAAAAATACGAATTTTTTGAGAATATTTTTTTGCTTTATTAATTATGAATTTGTGCGGTAATAATTAGTAATTTTAATTAAAATTTCTGAAAACCATGAAAACGTATTTTTCGTTGTTCGCTATCATTTTAATTTTGAATTTATCTGCACAAACCATTCGGCTCACAGATTTTTCAAAAGACTATTCGGCAACGATTACCAAAAGTGATGACGAGGGAAAGTATAGTCTAAAAATCATTGAAAATAAGACTAAAAAAGTGATCATCAAAGAAGATGTTAATCTGAGTGATTACGACCTTGAAGACACCGCCTCAAATGTGGTTGAACACCCTTACGGACACCAAAGTATTATTATTTATGATGATTTTAATTTTGATGAAAAAGACGATATCGCCATAAAATATGGTAATGAAAGTTGCTACGGAGGACCTTCCTACAACGTGTATTTATCATTTAATCAAACTTTTAAATACAGTCCCGAATTTTCAGAATTAGGTCAGAATTATTGTGGCTTCTTTGATGTAGACAAAGAAAAAAAACAAATTCACACGATGACAAAGTCGGGTTGTTGTTGGCATCAGTTTTCGGATTTTATTATTAAAAACGGAAAGCCTTTTTTAATACATCAGGTTGAAGAAGCTTATAATCCGGAAGGTAATCTTAGTACTACAAACAAAACTTGGAACGGAAAAAGATATATTACAACAACCTCAGAAACCATTACTTATGATCAATTTGAGGATGCTATCTTTTGTTTTCAAACAGAAAAAGGTCAATATCTCGTGCTTTATATTGACCAAGATAAGAGGTTGAATTACTATTTTTTAGACAAAGAAAAAAATCTGGAAATGAGTTTCATCAATACATTCATCTATTCTAAATCAAACAATTCATTAAAGTTCGATACAGACGACGCAACTTATGTGATTTTTAACGATAAAATTGAAGTCAATTTCAAAAACAAAACTTCCATAATTAAAGCTGATATCAAAACTCGAAAAAATAATCTTTCAGATATATACGCTACCTTCAAAGAGTCTAATATAGAGAATCTGGAGATTGTGGATTGAGTTTTCAATAGATAATTTCACAAAAAAAGCTCCAATTTCTTGGAGCTTTTTTCTAATTTCTTTCTAGATTATTTTGCAGTAGCCGAATCAGCTGGCGCTGCTTCAGTTGTAGTAGCTGGAGTTGCAACAGGTGCTTCAGCTTTTTTAGTTGTATCTGCTGCAACCATCTCTGCTGCTGGCTCCTCAAGCATTACATTAGTTTCTTCAGAAGCTTCTTTCTTTGAACAACTTGCTAATACTAAACTACCGATAAATGCGATTGCGATGAGTCTTTTCATTGTAATTATATTTATAAAATTTCGGCAAAAATAGAACTTATTGACGAATTTAGAAAAACATCTTTTTTAAATTTTGTTTTTCAAATCTGTAATTTGATAAAGATCGCTCCTTCTGTCATCCATTGTTCTTACTGCACCTTTGAAGTGTAGCTCTTTTAGTGCATTAAGGTCAACATCAACAATTAATGTCATTTCAGTGTTAGGTGTGGCTTCATCTTTTACGGCATTGGACGGAAAATTAAAATCCGAAGGTGTAAAAACTGCAGCTTGACCATATTGAATATCCATATTATTAACTCCAGGTAAATTCCCAACACAACCTGCAATAGCAACATAACATTCGTTTTCAATCGCTCTTGCTTGTGCACAATGGCGCACTCTGGTATAAGCATTTTGGGTATCTGTAAGATATGGAACAAAAAGTATTTTCATTCCTTGGTCGGCGAGAATTCTTGGAAGCTCTGGAAACTCCACATCATAACAAATCACCAAACCAACTTTTCCACAATCGGTATCTATAACTTGAATTTTATCACCGCCTCTCATGCCATAATATCTCCTTTCATTGGGTGTAATGTGAATTTTTCTGTATTCATCGATTTTACCGTTTCGGTGCAACAAATACGAAATATTGTATAGCTCCCCGTTTTCTTCAATAGGCATACTTCCAGAAATAATGTTCACATTGTAACTTATGGCGAATTCTGAAATTTTGAGTTTGATCTGCTCTGTAATTTTTGCCAATTCTAACATACTTTCCCTTTCGGACAAATGATTGAATGGTGCTAAAAGTGGGGTATTGAAAAGTTCTGGAAATAGTACAAAATCCGCTTTGTAATCTCCCATTACATTCACAAAAAATTCTACTTGATTATAAAATTCTTCCAAATTTTTGAAATGTCTCATTTGCCACTGAACCAATCCCAAACGAACGACACTGTCCTGCATGGTATTTGGTTTCTTACTGTAATAGATATTATTCCACTGCAAAAGGACTGCATTTTCTTTGGAGCTTTCGTCTTCGGGAAGATACTTTTTCAGCACTTTTCTTGGCGAAAAGCTATTGGAAAGTTGAAAAGACAATACTGGGTCATAAATCTCTTTGTTTCTGACTTTCTCAATATAGGCTTTGGGTGAAAGCTTGTCGCTGTATTGATGGTAATTCGGAATTCGGCCACCGAGAATAATTGATTTTAAATTTAATAATTCGCAAAGCTCTTTTCTCGCATCATATAATCGTCTTCCCAAACGCAACTCCCGAAATTCTGGATCGACAAAAATTTCAATACCATACAAAACATCTCCGTTTTCGGTGTGCGTATTAAATGTATAATTTCCTGTAATTTCGCTATAGGTATGGTCATCACCAAACTCCTGATAATTAACAATTATCGATAGACTGACTGCTGCTAATTTTCCATCTACAATTATGCAAATCTGTCCTTCGGGAAAAATTTTGGTGAGCTTTTCGATACTTTTTTTTGACCACAAATTTTCCGACATTTTTGGATAAGCACGCTGCATGGTTTCTCTAAGTCCATCATAATCGCTTACTCGTAATGGCCTAGTCTCTACTTGCATAAAGTAATTTTTGGGGATTTCTTATTCCTGTAAAATAAGCATTTTATTTGAAAAAGCCATTCTTAATTCAGAAAAACATGACCTTTTGATTTAAAAAAAAGAACATTTTATACTTTCTTCTGTCAAGCTGCAGTAAAATCTGTCAAAAAAAACAGAATATTAGTTACCAGCTAAAATCAACGAACTGCAGTAGATAGAGACGCTCATAAAACTTTCAAAGTCGTGAGTATAATTTTTGTTTAAAGAAAAATAGACTTGCAAATTCCTAAAAGACTTTGACAAATTATGCCAAAGTCTTTTTTTTAAA
>NZ_JBYVEB010000146.1:0-5470 GCF_058117085.1 Chryseobacterium sp. CG10_8
TCCCAAACAATGGGAAGCGAAGGCGACTAATTAGGAAATAGACAGCAAAAAAGATTTTAAAAAAATCAAAAAAAAGTTTGCAGGTTTAAAAAATAGTTATACTTTTGCAGTCCCAATGAGGGGAAGAGTAGAAGAGCATTTTGAAATAGACAATTAGAAAAGAAAGTTGATTAAGGCTTACGAAAAAAAGTTTCAAAAAAGTTTCAAAAAATTTTGTCAGTTAAAAAATAAGTTTTACTTTTGCACTCGCAAATCAGAAATCACTTGACAGAGTGTCTGAGGCGCGAGAAGATAAGAGATCATTAACATAACAATATACGACCAAATAAAAGTAAGGAAAAAGACCAAAGCGTAATAAAAACTTTGAGTGAGTCAGACAAACATACAATGGAGAGTTTGATCCTGGCTCAGGATGAACGCTAGCGGGAGGCCTAACACATGCAAGCCGAGCGGTAGAGTTTCTTCGGAAACTTGAGAGCGGCGTACGGGTGCGGAACACGTGTGCAACCTGCCTTTATCTAGGGGATAGCCTTTCGAAAGGAAGATTAATACCCTATAATATATTAGATGGCATCATTTGATATTGAAAACTCCGGTGGATAAAGATGGGCACGCGTAAGATTAGATAGTTGGTGAGGTAACGGCTCACCAAGTCAATGATCTTTAGGGGGCCTGAGAGGGTGATCCCCCACACTGGTACTGAGACACGGACCAGACTCCTACGGGAGGCAGCAGTGAGGAATATTGGACAATGGGTGAAAGCCTGATCCAGCCATCCCGCGTGAAGGAATAAGGACCTATGGTTTGTAAACTTCTTTTCTACAGGGATAAACCTACCCACGTGTGGGTAGCTGAAGGTACTGTAGGAATAAGCACCGGCTAACTCCGTGCCAGCAGCCGCGGTAATACGGAGGGTGCAAGCGTTATCCGGATTTATTGGGTTTAAAGGGTCCGTAGGCGGACTCGTAAGTCAGTGGTGAAATCTTATCGCTTAACGATAAAACTGCCATTGATACTGCGAGTCTTGAGTATAGTTGAGGTAGCTGGAATAAGTAGTGTAGCGGTGAAATGCATAGATATTACTTAGAACACCAATTGCGAAGGCAGGTTACCAAGTTATAACTGACGCTGAGGGACGAAAGCGTGGGGAGCGAACAGGATTAGATACCCTGGTAGTCCACGCTGTAAACGATGCTAACTCGTTTTTGGGGCTTTATGCTTCAGAGACCAAGCGAAAGTGATAAGTTAGCCACCTGGGGAGTACGCTCGCAAGAGTGAAACTCAAAGGAATTGACGGGGGCCCGCACAAGCGGTGGATTATGTGGTTTAATTCGATGATACGCGAGGAACCTTACCAAGACTTAAATGGGAATTGACAGATTTAGAAATAGATCTTTCTTCGGACAATTTTCAAGGTGCTGCATGGTTGTCGTCAGCTCGTGCCGTGAGGTGTTAGGTTAAGTCCTGCAACGAGCGCAACCCCTGTCACTAGTTGCTAACATTAAGTTGAGGACTCTAGTGAGACTGCCTACGCAAGTAGAGAGGAAGGTGGGGATGACGTCAAATCATCACGGCCCTTACGTCTTGGGCTACACACGTAATACAATGGCCGGTACAGAGGGCAGCTACACTGCGAAGTGATGCGAATCTCGAAAGCCGGTCTCAGTTCGGATTGGAGTCTGCAACTCGACTCTATGAAGCTGGAATCGCTAGTAATCGCGCATCAGCCATGGCGCGGTGAATACGTTCCCGGGCCTTGTACACACCGCCCGTCAAGCCATGGAAGTCTGGGGTACCTGAAGTCGGTGACCGTAAAAGGAGCTGCCTAGGGTAAAACAGGTAACTAGGGCTAAGTCGTAACAAGGTAGCCGTACCGGAAGGTGCGGCTGGAACATCTCATTTTAGAGTGACTTTTAGTCATAAAAAATTTAAAAAGAGCTTGCTCAAAGAAACGCTTTGGTTTTTTTTTACTTTGGTCGGTATATTATAAAATAAACCCCTAAAATTAGTATCAGGGAATAGAGATACAAGAGCCAAGAGCCAAGAATCGAGACAGAAAGAGTCTTGTGTCTAGCATCTTGGGTCTAAAAGTCTAAAGACAGTCTCGTAGCTCAGCTGGTTAGAGCGCTACACTGATAATGTAGAGGTCGGCAGTTCGAGCCTGCCCGAGACTACTAATTTTAATTACTAATTAAGAATTATTAATTATTAATTACAAACAGGGGGAATTAGCTCAGCTGGCTAGAGCGCCTGCCTTGCACGCAGGAGGTCAAGGGTTCGACTCCCTTATTCTCCACAATTTTGGAAGACTGGTTTAAAAGTTACGGATGGAGCCAAAAACAACATCTGTTCATCAGTAAGAAAAAAAGAATTAAGATCATTGACATTAACGGTAAAGACATCACAAAGAGAAAACCGAGCATGAAAGAGTGCTCGAGTAACAAATTAGGAAAGAAATCGTTAAGGGCGTATGGCGGATGCCTAGGCTTTCAGAGGCGACGAAGGACGTGGTAAGCTGCGAAAAGCTACGGGGATTGGCACACACGAATTGATCCGTAGATATCCGAATGGGGCAACCCAATACATTGAAGATGTATTACCTCGTAAGAGGAGCAAACCCGGAGAACTGAAACATCTAAGTACCCGGAGGAAAAGAAATCGAAGAGATTCCGTAAGTAGTGGCGAGCGAAAGCGGATTAGCCCAAAAGTCTTTATATGTTTAATAGAACGTTCTGGAAAGAACGGCCATAGAGGGTGATAGCCCCGTATATGAAAGGCATACATAGATGATAAATGAGTAGGGCGGGACACGTGAAATCCTGTCTGAATATGGGGGGACCATCCTCCAAGGCTAAATACTCCTGAAAGACCGATAGTGAACAAGTACTGTGAAGGAAAGGTGAAAAGCACTTCGAATAGAAGGGTGAAATAGATCCTGAAACCGTACGCCTACAAGCGGTCGGAGCACCTATATGGTGTGACGGCGTGCCTTTTGCATAATGAGCCTACGAGTTAATTTTACTAGCGAGGTTAAGGATTTAAGATCCGGAGCCGAAGCGAAAGCGAGTCTGAATAGGGCGCATAGTTAGTAGGATTAGACGCGAAACCTTGTGATCTACCCATGGGCAGGTTGAAGCTGTGGTAACACACAGTGGAGGACCGAACCGGTTGACGTTGAAAAGTCTTCGGATGACTTGTGGGTAGGGGTGAAAGGCCAATCAAACTGGGAGATAGCTCGTACTCTCCGAAATGCATTTAGGTGCAGCGTCGATGTTAAGTTTATTAGAGGTAGAGCTACTGATTGGATGCGGGGGTTTCATCGCCTACCAATTCCTGACAAACTCCGAATGCTAATAAATGTTCGTCGGCAGTGAGGGCATGGGTGCTAAGGTCCATGTCCGAAAGGGAAAGAACCCGGACCAACAGCTAAGGTCCCTAAATCTATACTAAGTTGAAACAACGCGGTTGGACTGCATTGACAGCTAGGATGTTGGCTTGGAAGCAGCCATTCATTTAAAGAGTGCGTAACAGCTCACTAGTCGAGCGGTCCGGCATGGATAATAATCGGGCATAAGTATAGTACCGAAGCTATGGGATTAATTTAATTAATCGGTAGGAGAGCATTCTGTTTGCGCCGAAGCAGTATCGTGAGGTATTGTGGAGCGGACAGAAAAGAAAATGTAGGCATAAGTAACGATAAAGGGGGCGAGAAACCCCCTCACCGAAAGACTAAGGTTTCCTCAGCCATGCTAATCAGCTGAGGGTTAGTCGGGACCTAACGCGAACCCGAAAGGGGTAGTGGATGGACAATGGGTTAATATTCCCATACTTGCTCACACTAAAAAGGGGACGGAGTGACGTAGCTACTGGAGACTGACGGAATAGTCAAGACCTAGCCTTCGGGCGAAGTTGTTGTAGTGAAATCGCTTCCAAGAAAAGCCGAAGTGAAGCAACCCGTACCAAAACCGACACAGGTAGTCGAGGAGAGAATCCTAAGGTGCTCGAGTGAGTCGTGGCTAAGGAACTAGGCAAAATAGTCTCGTAACTTCGGAAGAAGAGACGCCAACAGCAATGTTGGCCGCAGTGAAGAGGCCCAGGCGACTGTTTATCAAAAACACAGGACTCTGCTAAATCGAAAGATGCTGTATAGGGTCTGACACCTGCCCGGTGCTGGAAGGTTAAGGAAGGGCGTTAGCGTAAGCGAAGCGTTTGACTGAAGCCCCAGTAAACGGCGGCCGTAACTATAACGGTCCTAAGGTAGCGAAATTCCTTGTCGGGTAAGTTCCGACCTGCACGAATGGTGTAACGATCTGGGCACTGTCTCAGCCACGAGCTCGGTGAAATTGTAGTATCGGTGAAGATGCCGATTACCCGCAATGGGACGAAAAGACCCTGTGAACCTTTACTATAACTTCGTATTGACTTTGAGTAAGCAATGTGTAGGATAGGTGGGAGACTTTGAAGCTGGCACGCTAGTGTCGGTGGAGTCGTTGTTGAAATACCACCCTTTGCTTACTTGGAGCCTAACTTCGAAAGAAGGACATTGCGTGGTGGGTAGTTTGACTGGGGTGGTCGCCTCCAAAAGAGTAACGGAGGCTTTCAAAGGTACCCTCAGCACGCTTGGTAACCGTGCGTAGAGTGTAATGGCATAAGGGTGCTTGACTGTGAGACCTACAAGTCGATCAGGTGCGAAAGCAGGACATAGTGATCCGGTGGTTCCGCATGGAAGGGCCATCGCTCATAGGATAAAAGGTACTCCGGGGATAACAGGCTAGTCTCCCCCAAGAGCTCACATCGACGGGGAGGTTCGGCACCTCGATGTCGGCTCGTCACATCCTGGGGCTGGAGAAGGTCCCAAGGGTTGGGCTGTTCGCCCATTAAAGTGGCACGCGAGCTGGGTTCAGAACGTCGTGAGACAGTTCGGTCTCTATCTATTGCGGGCGTTAGATGTTTGAGAGGGCTTGAATCTAGTACGAGAGGACCGATTTGAACAAACCTCTGGTGTATCTGTTGTGCCGCCAGGCGCACCGCAGAGTAGCTATGTTTGGAAAGGATAAGCACTGAAAGCATATAAGTGCGAAACCTGCCTCAAGATGAGACATCTTTTAAGGGTCGTGGGAGATGACCACGTTGATAGGCTACAGGTGTAAAGTTGGTAACAGCATAGCCGAGTAGTACTAATTACCCGTAGATTTATAGCCTAATTGTCGAGCACTCTGCTTCAAGGTTTGCTCTTTGTGATATGTTTTTATCGATAAAAGTAGTATGCTTTACGCTGTAAGCTTAATGCTTATAGCTTATTGCTTACCACATATAAAACCTTTAGGGTGGTTTTAGCGGTGGGGCTCACCTGTTCCCATTCCGAACACAGAAGTTAAGCCCACCAGCGCCGATGGTACTGCGAAAGCGGGAGAGTAGGTCGCCGCCAATTTTTTTAAAAGCTCATCAGTTTTCTGATGAGCTTTTTTTT
>NZ_JBYVEB010000147.1:0-5402 GCF_058117085.1 Chryseobacterium sp. CG10_8
TGTTCTATACTTTTTGAATATTGTGAAGATATAAAAAATTGATTTAGATTAGCGCCCTTTACAATAGTAATCAATAAGGTCAAATCTATTCGCGAGATATTTTCTATGCTTAAATCTCAATCTCAGACCTAATATTGACCTCAATCTTACTCTATCGCAGTAATTATATTCTACCTTAGTCTTAATCTCATCCTTCGCCGCAATCTCATTCTTATTCTCTCTCACTCTTGGTCTTGGATTCGTATTCCTTCGCTCATTATACGCTCAGATTTTTGATTTTATAACTTAAGTCACGAAATGAGTATGGGGGTTTTACTTTGATTATAGTTTAAGCTCTTGTATTATAGCTTTGTGTATGAAAGGTTTGTATTTTAATTACATTTCTGTGAAGAATATATAAACTAGTGTCATAGATTGTTTTTTAACATTGGCCAAGTGGAAATTTGTCAGGGATTTGATATACTAGTTTTTTCTTGTTAGATTATTTTTTTCGGTTTAGAATTGAGAACCTATAATTCTTTAGCTTTTGTAATATTTATAGCTTTTGTACAAAAAAACCGTCTTGAATTAGACGGTTTCAATTTTTCTGTTGTTAGTAAAATTATTTATCTCAGATATTGCCAGAACTCCTGACTAAATTCTTTAGAAATATTTTTAATGCAGTTACTTGAGATAACTTTTAGCTCAAGTTTTGCTATGTTGTGCTGTAGCGTATAATTTAATTGAGGAGCAATTTCTTTTGATTCTTGGACACTTCCATCGCTGTAAGTTGCTTTCCATGTGTACCTATATGTTGCATCAATTTTGTCTGGTATAAAATTGATTAGTCCTTCACTATATTTAACTTCCTTGAAGTTGTTAACTATTATATTGCACTCTGGTTCATCTTTTGCTGTTGTATCGTTTAATTGAGGGGAACCATTGTCGATTCCTATATTGGCTAATCCAGAGCCAGTAGCAAAAGGAGATATAACCTCGACCGATTTGGTACACTGTTGTATTCCTTTTGGAGTAAGGACAGAAATTGAAATGATTAATTTACCCACAGTGCTCGGTTTAATTTTGATGACGTTTTGACGTATATCGCCTACAACTTTTGCATCTGTTCCTGTAAAAGACCATTGATGACAGTCTTTACATTGTGCAATTTCATTGGGTACGAAATAAGTAGATTCATCTTCAATATTGATGGTCTCAGCACCTTGAATTAAACATTGAGAAAATAAAAGAGAGGATAGCAAAACCCCACCAATAATTAGTGTTTTTTTCATCATTTGAACAAAATTTTGTGTTTTTTAAGCAGATTCAAAGATATGCTAAACTTGAATAACCCCCAAATTAAATTTGTCATGTATTGGGCTATTATTTGCAGCTTCAATTCCCATAGAAATCCATTTTCTGGTTTCTAGGGGATTAATAATTGCATCCGTCCAAAGTCTTGCTGCTGCGTAAGTAGGTTCGGTTTGCTTTTGATATCTTTTGGAGATGGTATCTAGTATTTCTTGGTGTTCCTGCTCTGTTATTTGCTTTCCTTGTTTTTTCAAGGTTGATTCTTGAATTTGAGCCAGCACTTTCGCTGCTTGCGAACCTCCCATTACAGCTAGTTCAGCCCATGGCCACGCAACAATAAGCCTTGGATCATACGCTTTTCCGCACATCGCATAATTTCCTGCACCATAGGAGTTACCTGTGATTATTGTGAATTTTGGAACAACTGAATTGGAAACGGCATTAACCATTTTAGCACCATCTTTTATAATACCTCCGTGTTCTGACTTGCTACCTACCATGAATCCTGTAACATCTTGTAAGAAAACTAATGGAATTTTTCTCTGATTGCAATTGGCTATAAACCTAGTTGCTTTATCAGCAGAATCTGAATAGATTACTCCACCAAACTGCATTTCACCTTTTCCGTTTTTCACCATTTTTCTTTGATTGGCGACAATACCGACGCTCCATCCATCAATTCTGGCAGTACAACATACGATCGTCTTACCGTAATCTGGTTTGTATTCTTCGTATTCGGAATTATCAACAATACATTTAATGATTTCGAATGTATCATATTGTTCAGCTCTTGAGGAGGGCATAATTCCAAAGATGTTTTCTGGATTTTCTTTTGGTGGATGACTTTCGATTCTGTCAAATCCTGCTTTATCAAAACTTCCAATAGACTTCATGATGTTTTTAATTCTGTCCAGTGCGTCTTTATCATCTTTTGCTTTGTAATCAGTAACACCTGAAATTTCACAATGTGTTGTCGCTCCACCAAGAGTTTCATTATCAATATTTTCACCAATTGCAGCTTTTACCAAATAGCTTCCTGCCAGGAAAATAGAACCTGTTTTGTCCACAATCATAGCTTCGTCACTCATAATTGGAAGGTAAGCACCTCCTGCAACACAGCTTCCCATTACGGCGGAAATTTGAACAATCCCCATAGAACTCATCTTCGCATTATTTCTGAAAATACGTCCAAAATGCTCCTTATCTGGAAAGATTTCGTCTTGCATTGGAAGATATACTCCTGCGGAATCTACAAGGTAAATAATTGGAAGTCTGTTTTCCATGGAAATCTCCTGTGCTCTAAGGTTTTTCTTTCCTGTAATAGGAAACCATGCACCAGCTTTTACCGAGGCATCATTGGCAACAACGATACACTGTTTTCCTGAGATATAGCCTATTTTGACCACAACACCACCAGAAGGGCAGCCGCCATGTTCTGCATACATATCATATCCAGCAAAAGCACCTATTTCTATTGACTCAGAATCCTTATCCAAAAGATAATCAATCCTCTCTCTAGCAGTCATTTTTCCCTCATCTCGAAGTTTTTGCAAACGCTTTTCTCCACCTCCTTTTTTAATCTCACTGTAGATTTTATTGATTTCTGAAAGTTTAAGTTTGTTTTGATCTTCTCTTTTGTTGAATTCTAAGTCCATGTTTTATCACAAATTTTCCCTAAATATAGCACTTTTTTGCTTATGCTTTTTTTTGAGAAATGTTGTATTTTTTATATTTAAATGGTTGATTATATATCGTTTAAAAATATTAAAGATTTCAATACAATTTTATTAAAAATGTCACGTTGTATACTTGTAAGTCTTTTTCTTGAGAAAGACCGCAACAGTTCTAATTTTATTTTTTAATAGTTTATTATTTGAGACACCCCGATTGCTTGTAGTTTTCGGGGTGTTTTTTTATAAAAATATTGGCGAAATTTCTAATTAAATGATAGTTTTGCAGTCTAACAACAAATATGAAAAACCCCGCTCTTTTTCGACTTCATTTTATTGTATTTCTTTGGGGGTTTACAGCTATTTTGGGAAAACTGATAAATGCAGAATCAGGGATGTTGGTGTTCTATAGAATGCTTTTTGCTTCTTTTTTTCTTTATGTTTTTCTAAGGTTTGTCAAGAAGCAAAGTTTTCGGATTACTAAAAAATTACTTTTTCAGCTATTAGCTGTGGGTGGAATGATGGCGATACATTGGTTGTGTTTCTTTCATTCGATTAAGGTGTCTAATGTTTCCATTGCGTTGTCTTGTTTATCCCTTTCAACGCTATTTGCCTCAATTATAGAACCGATGGTTTTCAAAAGGAAAACGGATATCACAGAAGTTATCTTAGGAGTCATAATTGTTGCATGCATTTCACTTATTTTTAAAATCGAATTCCATTACAAAGAAGGTATTTTCTATGGAATTTTGACCGCATTGGTTGGGACTTTATTTTCTGTTTTCAATGGAAAACTCTATGGTAAAACGACTTCAGGAAATATTATCTTTTATGAAATCTTCGGAGGATGGTTTTTGATATCTGTATATTTTCTACTATCAGGAGAAATTTTCACCTTCAACGAAATAAGTATGAGGGATTTAGCGTTAATAACCTTGTTGGCAGGTGTGTTCACTGCATATCCTATGTTAGAATCCGTTAACTTGATGAAATATATTTCACCTTTTACATTGATTTTAACAGTTAATTTGGAACCAATCTATGGAATTATACTTGCTTTTTTTATCTTTGGTGAATCAGAGAAGATGAGTTTGCCATTTTATTTTGCTTCATTTGTAATGATTTTGGCAATTATATTGAATGGTTTGATGAAGCAACGAAAACTTAAATTGAAACAGAACACCCAATGAAAAATATTTTTCTTTTTTTCTTCTTTTTGGCTGTATTGTCACCTGCACAAATAGTTAGGAAATACTCAAATGAATTTCTAAATATTGGAGCAGGAGCTAGAGGTCTTGGAATGGGAGGAGCCGTGGTCAGTAGTCAGAACGACGTGTACTCACCAATGTGGAACCCAGCAGGATTGATAGCAATTGAGCAAGACTGGCAAGGGGCGGCTATGCACGCAGAATACTTCGAATCTATTGCAAAATATGATTATATTGGATACGCAAAGACTTTGGAGAATTCGGATGGTGCGTTTGCTATTTCTGTGGTTAGGTTAGGAGTTGATAATATCTTGAATACAACTCAAATGATTGATCCAGAAGGGAATATCGATTATGATAAAATTACCAAATTTTCTCAAGCAGATTATGCTGCATTAATTTCATATGCATTTCATCCTGGGGGAAATCACAAGATTGATGCTGGGGTTAATGCAAAACTAGTTTATCGTAATGTGGGGAAATTTGCTAGTTCTTATGGATTTGGATTTGATTTAGGAGCAATCTATCATGCTGATAGTGGTTGGAATTTTGGTGGAATTTTGCGTGATGCCACAACTACCGTTAATTTCTGGACCATTAATCAAGACGAACTTTCGACGATTGTTAATGGACAAGAGTTCAACCCTGCGCCAGAAGATAAAATGGAGTTAACGATGCCAAAGCTTAATGCTGGTGCTAGCAAGGTTTTCGACTTGTCACCAAAGGTTACTTTGTTACCTGAAGCTGGGTTAAATATTGATTTTGCCAAAACAGCCGCTGTTATATCAACTGATTTTGCAAGTATTACTCCCTATGCTGGAGCCGAACTTGCTTATAATGATTTGCTATTTGTTAGACTCGGTGTTAATCGTTTTCAAACAGTTACTGACATCGAGAATCTAAAACGCAAAGTTTCTTTCCAGCCAAGTGCAGGTATTGGAATCAAATATCGTGGTCTAACTTTGGATTACGCCATAACTAACTCTGGTCTTGATGGTTCTAGCTTCTTTTCTAATTTTTTTTCTTTGAAGCTGGATATGTCTCTAATGAGAAATTAATTAAGGCGTAAAGAGAGGATCTAAACTTAGCGCTTCATTTTGATTTTACTATTTTTAATGCTTATTTTTTCTTAAGTATTTAAAAGTCAATATTTCATTCTTTGATGATTTCAACATTATTGTCCAGTTAACAAATTGGCCAAGTTCTTGTAATATTCATTTCGCTTTATCTTTTA
>NZ_JBYVEB010000148.1:0-5270 GCF_058117085.1 Chryseobacterium sp. CG10_8
AGCAGCCATTATGATAAAGCCACAACTATATGACAGAAAAGCAAATTAAAAATGGATTTTGGTATTATGACAGAGAGAATAATTTCCCACCAAAAGCTATAAAAATAATCGAAGAATATAAAGATGAAGAATATTTGAGTATTGCCATTGGCTCTGATAAAGAATTGAAAAAATGGGTAAAAATTATTCCTTCTTTAAATAAAGTAAAATTCTTGTGGACACATTCAAATGTCAATCAAGCATTTTTTGACGCAATATGTAAAATGAAAAACTTGGTAGGGCTGAATATAGGAATAACAACAGCAAAAAATATTGACAATTTAACCGAATTAAAAAACATTGAATATTTAAGAATTGGAAATTGCACAAAAATTGAAAGTATCGAATCTTTGAGTCTAATGACGACATTGAAAGTTTTAGAGATTGAGAATGCAAAGAAAATAACCAACTTTGAAGTAATTGGACAATTGACAAATCTTCAAGGACTTGCAATTTGTGGAAGTATGTGGACAGCTCAAAAATTAGACAGTTTAAAACCATTTTCAAGTTTAAAAGACTTAAAATATTTGATGCTGATTAACACAAAAACAACTGATAAAAACTTCGATCCACTTTTAGCATTAACAAAATTACAATCTTTTAGTAGTTCGTGGAATTATCCAAAAGATGAATTTGATAAATTGAAAAAAATAAAAACATTAACGTTTGGTAATATAGAAACAACTTTGGAAGAAAGTATAGAAAAATTAAAAAAACATTTGGAAAATAACAGCTGCTAACATCGGTTTGGCAAAAAGCGGGGCTGAAGTGCATATTTAGAAACTTTTGCATACATTTAGCTTGAGGTATTTCTATTGAGCTTGGGTGCTAAAAATCCCCGCCTTCGGCAATCCCCGTTCCGTTAGCAGCAATTATACAGACCACAGCTTATGACAGACGAAAAAATAATAAAACTACTTTCTAAGGTTTATTTGCATAGCAATGAAGAAAGTTACGACTTCGATAAAGAAATTAGCAGATACAAACTCCCTGGCAATTTAAAGGAAAAAGACATTTTGTTGTTAGAAAACAGTGGCTTTGAAATTAACAGAATAGGACATTATCAACACGACAAGGTTGTTAAAGAGTTAAGGAAAATTGTAACTGAAAATGACTTTGAATTAATAGTGTTCAATTTATTTATAAAAGCCATCGGAACAGGTTTTCATCGTGGACTACAACCAATAATCAGTTATTTGTTTGCGAAAAATATACCTGAACACAAGTTTGAACCATTCAACGATGAAAAATTTCGTAATCCTTGCAAAATATGTGGACTTCCTAAAGAAAATTGGGAAAACGATGGAAAGAATTTACACGATTTATACATTGGTTATTGCAGGATTGGTGGCTATACCGAAACGATTTTAGACTTACAAGAAATATTGACATTTGAAAATATAAAGGCAACAAAAAATGATATTGAAGTATTTAATAGGCTAATTGATACTATTGACAACGCGAAAGAAAATGAAACGCCAACAGATTTGCTAAACAGAATATCGAAAGAAAAAATATTGCCAAATAGTAATAACACTTCAAGAACTTGGCTAATAAGAATTTTAGCTGAATTAGGCATTTTAAAAAATAAATTGATTGATAATTATAGTCTGCTAAATGGCTTTGTTCCTTATCATCAAATTTTAGAATGGGAAGAACAACTACATAATGAAGCACCTAACCATCGGACAGAAGTTAACTTTCCTATTTCAGCGTGGCGTGGAAAATTGGGCGTAAATCATAAAATTGTAGAACAAATATTGGCAATAATAGAACCAACAAAATAACTGCTGCTAACAAGGGTTTTGCGTCAGGCGGGTTGAAGTGCAAAATTCAAGTTTTGTACTTCTATTGAAATTTGTATATTAGCTAAACGTTTCGGCTTCGAAATCCCGCCCGAACGCAAAGCCCCAAACCGTTACCTGCAACTGCCAATGAACAAAATCTCGTGTTAAATTAAACTCGGACTTGAGTGAATAAAAAAAGAAACTGAATCCAGACCAAAATGGTTTGAAAAAAAGGTCTGAATTCATTTTCTACTTGACTGACTGAAAAAAATCTGAATCTAAATCGAACCGAATTTATTCAACGACAGTTTCGGCAACGAATTTCACAAACTTTGCGCATAACGACGTGAATATCTGAATGAAAAACGGCGTGAAATCGAAGATTCGACGTAGTCAATAAAATTATGCTAATTGGAGTAAAATTATGCTGAATAAAATCCTTGCTTTTTTTTGTACCGAAAAAAAATTGGAATTTAACGGAATAATCTTCTTAAAACTTGCTGAAAATCAAAAACTCGGAAAAAGCTTTGTGGAAAAAGGCGCTGCAGGTAACATCGTATTGCTAAAAGACGGGGTTGAATTATAAATTGAAAGTTTTTGCATTTTTAGACGCAATTTGCTTTTTCCTTTCACGATTTTTTGTAATTTAGTGCAACGAAAAAAGCAATTTGCTGGGTTCAGAGAAAGTTGAACTTTTAGGCATAAAAGCCCGTCCTTCAGCAATACGCAACTCGTTAGCAGCAATTATATGAGAACTCTATTCCCCCTTATACTTATTTTCATTTTCAGTAATCTATTCAGTCAAGAACGGAACAATGAATTGAGTATCTCAAAAAATAATGAATCAATATATCATAAATTGCACCGTGCTCAATTGAGTTTTTTTAATGTAGAATGTATAGAAGATAATAAAAAGGATAATGTATTTAGAGTATGGAATTCGATATCATGTATTGAATTAATTAAGTCGGAAATTAACATTAAAGGAAAAATCTATTTTGCTGTTCAAAATGCTGAGAATAAAAAGGAGTTCTTAAGAAAAACTGTTGAATTGAGTGAATCTCAAGCTAATCAAGTCTATAAATTGTTCAAGGACTTTAACATTGATAAACTTTCTGAAGAACAAAATAAAGAATTTAATTATAAAGAATTGACGGAATTTGAAACTTTAGATGGTGAAACAATTTCTATTGAAACTTTAAATCAAAGCATATATGGTTTAATATCATATAATAGCTCAACAATTTTTCGAAAAGATGATGAAGGAAAAATTATAAGTTTAAGAGATGAAACAGATAGAATCCTAAGTTTTAATGATGAATTTAAATCATTTATTAACTCGAATAATTTTCAGTGTTATAATTATTACGGAGTTTCTTATTCTGTATGCAAAGTACTAACTAAAAAAGAAGCAAGAAAGCAAAAAAGGAAAAGTAAAAAATAACTGCTGCTAACAGTGTATTAGCAAAAGCGGGCTTGAATACTCAAATTGAAAATTTGAATATTCTTCGCCGCCACTGCTTTTCAATTCCGTATTTTATTTGTAAGTTTACTTCATTGAAAAAGCATTGGCTCAGTTTGGCCCGAAATTGAACTTTCAGTTCACTTTTCGCCCGCCTTCGCTAATACTTTTTCGTTAGCTGCAAGCACTCCAAAATACCGTTAAATATTGACAATTATGAATTTTGACTTTACAGAAAAATATATTTTAGAAAACGACTATGTTTTATTAAAACCTTTGGAAACCTCAGACAAAGAAAAACTAATAAACTTTGCAATTAATGAACCTGAACTTTGGAAGTTTAATATTAATGGAGGAAACGGTAAAGAGAATTTTGACACCTACTTTGACACAGCAGTAAAGTTATTCAAAGAGAAAAATCATTACCCTTTTGTTGTTTTTGACAAAAGGAATAATGAATATGTAGGAATGACACGATTTTACGAAATCTCAAATGAATTTAAACGTCTTGACATTGGGTTTACTTGGTATGGAAAAAAATTTCAAGGAACTGGACTAAACAAAAATTGCAAATATCTTCTTTTAGAGTTTGCTTTTGAAAAACTACAAATGATAAGAGTAGGTTTCGGAGCAAATAGCAAAAATGAAAGAAGCATAAACGCAATGAAAAGTATTGGGTGTAAAGTTGAAGGGATATTAAGACAATTTAGTAAAGATGCTGACGGAAAAATTATAGATGCAATAAAATTGAGTATCTTGAAAGATGAATGGGAAGAAAATGTAAAAAATAATTTAAAAGAACAACTTGAAAAATATGCCAGCAGCTAACAAGGGTTTTGCGTCAGGCGGGCTGAAGTGCAAAATTCAACGGCAGTTTTTCAATTAAACATTAGTAAAACCAGCTTTTGTGCTTCGAAATCCCGCCCGAACGCAAAGCCCCAAACCGTTAGCAGAAATTGTATGAACAAAATTTGGCATAAATTATATGATTATGAATCTAGAGATCTGATTGAAAGATTTATCTCTAAAAAGTACAATAGAAAAGCATCTGCCAGACAAGTATCTGAAATTAGTTCCAACATAATACAATCTCGAGAATTTTTTAGAAATGCAGAAGATGCAAATCTTAGTGTAAAACCTTTATTATTATATTATGGAGTTAATTCTTTAGCTAGAGGATTGGTATTATTACTGAATCCACATCTATCAGAATCTTCCTTAAAACCATCTCACGGACTAGACACAATAAATTGGAGACAATCAATTAGTGAAAATAATTTAAAAGATCTAACTGTTGAAATAAATAATGGTGGCTTTTATGAACTTCTAACTTCAACAAAGAATAAGTCATATTTAAAACTACATTCTTCTGGAATTAATTGGAAGGTTAATTTTCCAATTCCAGATTTGAAGAAACGGTTTACTTTAGAAAATTTGATTAGAATAATTCCCGACTTAAATGTCGAATACAATAAATGGCTAAATGAAAATTTAGAAACATTAAAAGTTTCTAAATTTACTAGCGATGATATGGAATATAAGTTCACAATTGAAAAATTTAAAATAAATCAAACGATAATTTCAAAAAATTTTGATTCAAATTTACTTAGTAATATTAGAATTACTGAAAATAAGACTAATTTTGAAGTAGTTATTCCTATAACACATTTTCCACAACTTTCTCAAAGTATAAATGAAGATATTTTTGGAATTGGCAACGTAACTCTATGCCGATTAATTCCGGATAATATCTATTTGAATTCTATTTCTCAATTATATTGTTTGTCATTCTATTTAGGTATGCTTTCAAGATACTTCCCTAGTTATTGGATAAATTTAAATAAGACAGAAAAGGGAGATTCTATTTATCCTTTGTTATTAAAATCTATAGACTTAATAATAGATGATTATCCAACT
The DNA here is from genome assembly GCF_058117085.1 of Chryseobacterium sp. CG10_8. Taxonomy (NCBI): domain Bacteria; kingdom Pseudomonadati; phylum Bacteroidota; class Flavobacteriia; order Flavobacteriales; family Weeksellaceae; genus Chryseobacterium; species Chryseobacterium sp. CG10_8. Next base: position 5,206 of record NZ_JBYVEB010000148.1, read on the forward strand.
TTAATTTATGAATTTCTTGAAGGACCATATAATTTTGAAATCGCGGAATAAAAACAACTTCTGCT
>NZ_JBYVEB010000149.1:0-5098 GCF_058117085.1 Chryseobacterium sp. CG10_8
TAAATCAAACATAAATCAATCAAAAAATGAAAAAAATATTTGTCATCAACGGAGGTAAAAGATTTGCACATTCAGGTGGAAAGTTCAATGAAAGTTTAGTGAATTGGGATAAATCGTTCTTCACGCCAGAAAATGGATTTGAATTAACTGTAACCGATATCAACGAGGCTTATAATCCTGAAGAAGAGGTGAAAAAGTTTGTGGAATCAGATATTGTCATCTATCACACGCCGATTTGGTGGTTTGGTTTGCCGTATCCTTTTAAGGAGTATTTGGACACGGTTTTCACCGCAGGACACCGAAAAGGAATTTATTATAGTGATGGTCGTAAGAAAGAAACGCCCGAAATCAATTACGGAACTGGTTGCGAATTACACGGCAGAAAATATATGTTGACCACAACTTGGAATGCGCCAGAAACTGCATTCACATTACCCGGAGAATTTTTCAATGAAACCAGTGTGGATGATGGTGTGATGTTCGGTTTTCATCGAATGAATGCTTTTACAGGAATGGAACCTTTGGAGAGTTTTCACTTCCACGACCTTGAAAAAAATGCAACGCCTGAAAGAATTAAAGAATATAAAAACCAATATTTGCAACATTTGGAGCAAATGGTAATGGTAAACGCCTAAATATTAAAAGATGAAATTTTTAAAATCCATGTTAGGTGCAGTAGCAATGGTATTAGCATTGGCTTCGTGCAGTTCAACAAAACAAGCAACTACAAAAACTGAAACTATGAAACCGAAAATATTATTCGTGGTGACAAGCCACGATACCAAAGGAAATACAGGAGAGAAAACAGGCTATTATTTAGGCGAGGTTTCGCATCCTTGGGAAGTCTTGACAGAAGCGGGTTACGAAATCGATTTTGTGAGTCCGAAAGGTGGAAATCCTCCTGTTGATGGATTTGATTTGAAAGACGAAGTCAACAAAAAGTTTTGGGAAGATGAGGTGTATCATCAGAAAATAATCCATTCTATGAAACCGAACGAAGTGAAGCCAGAAGAATACAAAGCTATTTTTTATGCAGGAGGACACGGTGCGATGTGGGATTTGCCTTATAATGATGAAATTGCAAAATTGGCTTCAAAAATTTATGAAAATAATGGTGTAGTTGGAGCGGTTTGTCACGGTCCTGCCGGTTTAACCAATATTAAACTGAGTAATGGCGAATATTTGGTGAAAGGTAAAAAAGTGAATGGTTTTACCAATGAGGAAGAAGAAATTGTAAAGTTGACCAATGTTGTTCCGTTTTTATTGGAAGATAAATTAATTGAATTAGGAGGCGTTTATGAAAAATCTGAGCCTTGGCAAAAACATGTAACAATTGATGGTAGATTGATTACGGGTCAAAATCCACAATCAGCAAAAGGTGTTGGCGAAGCGATTCGTGATGCTTTGAAATAAGCTAAAGGAAATTTTTGTGATGCATCATCTATTTGTAAATTTGTTCAATGGATGATGCATTGCTTTTGCTCCGAAAACAAATAGAAGAAATTGTTTCGCTAACCGATGAAGAATTTAGGTTGGTGCAACAATTTTTTACTTTAAAATCAATTTCCAAAAAAGAATTTTTAATCAAAGGAGGTACTCCTGTTCTTAGCGAATTTTTTGTGGTAAAAGGTTTGCTTAAAGCCTTTATGGAAGATGATTTGGGTAAAGAATACATCGTTCAGTTTGCGATGGAAAATTGGTTGATTTCCGATTATCCTGCCTATAAAATTCAAGGAAAGGGAGAAATTTGCGTTCAGGCTTTGGAAGATTGTTTGGTGTTTGAACTTTCAAAATCTAACAAAGAAGCCTTATGTCAGCAATTACCAAAGATGTATCAATTCCATGGAACTAAGGCATTCAACGGTTTTGTAGCTCTTCAAAAGCGAGTTTTATCTTTAATGAAAAGTTCGGCTCAAGAAAAATACGATTTGCTTTTAGAGCAATACCCAGCTTTATTTCAAAGGGCTTCCAAAACAACAATTGCTCATTATTTAGGGGTTTCGAGAGAGACGTTGAGTCGATTGTCGAAGAAATAAATTGCTCATAAACCTGATACCTAATTTTACAAAGAAATTTAAAATATTCAGAAAATGATTTTTATGATTGATTGATACTGTCCATTAAAGCAAACTTATTATAAATGCAAAAGTCTGCCTTTTTGTATGGCAGACTTTTTTCGTTGTGAGAAAATTTTTTGTAATGTTTTTTAATTTCCTGCTACTGTTTTTATTTCCCTAGTTGATTGTTCATCATTGCAAAGAACTCTTCATCTGTCATTTTCTTTCTAGTGTCAAGTAAAAAATTGGCATCTTCTCCTGCTCGATAACGTAGTTGAGTTGTGCCATCGGTTACGGCATTAAAAATAACTTCAGCTACTAAACTTGGTGGCGAAACGGTATTGTTTGGGTTTTGCCATTGTTTCATAAGAGCATTGATGATTGGTTGGTAAGCTTCAATATCTCCAGCTTGAAAATCGAAAGAACGACCTCCAAAATCGGTTGCTATAAAACCAGGTTCAACGATTTTTACTTTTACACCTATTTCAGCCATTTCATAATAAAGCGATTCTGAAATACCTTCTACAGCAAACTTAGTTCCGTGATAAAGCGAACCTAAAGCGAATGTCATTTGTCCGCCAATAGAAGAAATATTTACGATAACACCATTTTTATTTTCTCTAAAATGAGGAATGATAGCTTTAGTAACATCCATTAATCCAATGACATTGGTATTGAATTGTTTTACAATATTTTCCCTTGGGAAAGATTCTAAAGGTCCATAAGCACCATAACCGGCATTGTTAACCAAAGCATCAATTTTTCCGAATTTTGATATTCCGTTTTGAATGGCTTGGTTGATGGAATCCAAATTGAGTACATCCAGTTTTTCCAGTTGAACATTCTCTAATTGATTAAGTTCCGTTTCTTTTTCCGGTGAACGCATTGTGGCGATGACATTCCAACCTTGCTTTTGGAAATGGATAGCTGTTGCTTTACCAATGCCACTACTTGCACCAGTTATTAAAATCGTTTTGTTCATCTTAAATTTTATTTAGGTTCAGTAAATTTTCTACACCATTTGCAGTGTAGATTGCTTTTGTTGTTTCGTTCAACGCTTTGTTGTATTGCTCAATCGGTTGTTTCAATCCTGAAAAATCGACAACGGTTCTAAAAGGTTTTTCACCAAAAGGAGTATTTACCAAAGCGACAACTGCTTCTGCCACTCTTTCGGGTCTTTGTTCAGGAATTGATTCTACATAAGCAACGTAACCATTAATTGATGCTTCGGGTAAATTTGCCATTTCTCCATATTGTGTCAATCGCTCTGCATCGCTTGGTGTAATCATTCCGCTCATAAAACCTGTTGGAAATCCGCCCGGTTCAACGATGCACGATTCAATCCCAAACCCTGAAAGTTCTGCTCGATAACCCTCTGCTAAAGATTCTAAGGCATATTTTGAAGCACAATAAGACGCGAGAAATGGTGTGGTTACTCTACCAATACAGCTTGATGTGTGGATGATGGTTCCTTTTCCTTGTTGTCTGAGGAATGGCAAAACAGCTCTCATCAAGCGTTGCACTCCGAAAACATTGACATCAAACATTTTTTGAATATCATTCGTAGTAAAACATTCCAATATTCCGTTGGCTCCGATGCCTGCATTATTGAAAACGGTGTCCAAACCGCCCATTAATTCTATAGCTGAATTTACGCCTGTAGTAACACTTTCTTCATTGGTCACATCCATCTCAACCAAGGCAACACCTTTTGACTTTAATTCGTTGGCGATAGCTTCATTTTTACCTTGAAACGAACGCATGGTTCCTACCACTAGATGTCCATTTTCTGCTAATTGAATACATGCTAAACGACCAAATGCTCCGCTTGCTCCTGTAACTAAAATTTTGTGTCTCATCTTTTTTTAATTTTATTGATTTGATGGAACAAATATCCGACTGATAAAAAGTTCTCATGCACACAAAAAAAGGAAGTTTTAACACAAATCGCAGAAATAATAAAGGAAGCAAAATCGCTTCCTTTATTTTAATTCAATTGCCTGTATTCTTGGGGAGTTGTACCCGTTTTTTGTTTAAATAACCGACCAAAATAATGAGGATAATTAAAGCCAAGTGCGTAAGCAATCTCGTTTATTGAGTCAGTCGAATTTAATAGTATATGTTTTGCTTTGCCTATTAAGAAATCATTGATATGGTCTTTGGCAGAGCGCCCAGTTTCTTTTGCCAGCACATCACTCAAATAACTTGCAGATAGATGACATTGGTCTGCCAAATATTGAATGCTCGGTTGTCCATTTTCGATAAGTTGGTTTTCGGAATAGTTTTTTAATAACATTTCTACTTTAGAAACCACATCAATATTAGTAGCAGAACGAGTATTGAATTGCCTTTCGTAAAATCGTTTGCTGTAATTAAGTAATAATTCAATATTAGAAACCAATACTTGTTGACTGTGATTATCTATTCGTTCTTTGATTTCATCCTGAATGAGTTGAACAATTTGATTTAAGGTATTTTGCTCATTTTCAGAGAGGTGTAAGGCTTCGTGAACTTCATAATTGAAAAAATTGTACGAATCAATCTTTGAACCAAGATTTGTATTTCGAATGAGGTCAGGATGAAAGTATAGCATCCAGCCTTTTACTTGATTCAGTTCCTGTGTTTTTTTAACTGTAATAACTTGTTTCGGTGCCGTGAAAATGAGGACACCATCATCAAAATCATACGAATTTCTTCCGTAATCGATACCACAACTTGAATCTTTTAAGGCTATACAGTACAAATCAGAAGAAAAGCGTTTCCCTACGGTTTCTTCTCCGTAAGCGAGTTTTTCGGTATCCAATACGGTTATTAAAGGATGAGTAGGTTTTTCTAATCCAAAAACCAACCGAATTTCTGTAATTGATTTGGAATGGATAATCTGTTCGCTCATTTCACTTCTTTTCGCAAATCTATTACAATGTTTTGAGCTTCATTAACACAAATCGCTGATTGATTAACACATTTCGTTTTAAATTGGATGAAAAAGGCATTTTATTTAATTTCGAATGAATTCGTGAATACAATACTAAAAAAAAAAA